>NZ_JBJGZL010000006.1:0-256711 GCF_054050495.1 Blastococcus sp. SYSU D00922 | reverse complement strand
CAACTAGCCCCCACCCCCGCCCCCCCCCCCCCCCCCCCCCCCCCCCCCCCCCCCCCCCCCCCCCCCCCCCCCCCCCCCCCCCCCCCCCCCCCCCCCCCCCCCCCCCCCCCGCGTCGAGGGTGACGGTCGGCTCGTCCGGACGCACCGGAGGGGTGGGCAGCTTGCCCGCCGCGACGTCGGCCCGCACCGCGCGGCCGGGTGTCGGTGGCCGGGCGACGCGCATCGTCGGGTCCGCCTGCGGGCCCGGCCGGTCCGGCTGCTCGGTCATCGCGCGTCCTCCGTGGCTTCGTCCACCGGGTCGCGCTCCGCTCCCCCGCGCCCGCCCGAGCCCCCATGCCCGGTCGGGCGCCAGGTCACGCCTCCACGCTCTCCGCAGTCGTCTGAGGCGCGGCGAAGCGGAGGGCCAGGGCGGCGCGGATCTCGACGTGGCGCACGAGGAAGGCCCGCTCGTCGAGCCGCTTGCGCCGGAGCCAGCCCGTCACCTCGTCGTTGCACTTGCTGGCGTTGCAGGAGCCGCAGGCCGGCGCGATGTTGTCGAGCGTGTAGCGCCCGCCCCGCGAGATCGGCAGCACGCAGTCGCGCTGGAGCGGGACGCCGGTGGCCCCGCAGTAGGCGCAGCCGCCCCAGGCCTGCTGCAGCGCCGTCCACTGCTCCGGGCTGAGGTCGTGCTCGACCTTCTGCATCCGCCGCTTGCGCTTGCGGGCATACCGCGCGCTCGCGGTCCGGCTCGCCACGACCGGAGCGTAGGGCCGTGCGCTCAGTCGGTGAGGTAGACACCCGGTTCGTCGAGTGCGTGCACCCACACGGGGGCGCCGGCGATCTTGACCTCGGCAGCGGAGAGCGCCCGCCGGTAGGAGCCGACGCCGTCCCAGCGCGTGACCAGGGCCCACAGCGACGGGTCGTCGGCCGCGCGGCCGAGCTCCCCGGAGACGAAGCCGGGCCGCGCGCCGAGCGCCTCGAGCAGCGGTGCGACGGCCGCGGCCAGCGCCTCGCCGTCGTCGCCTGCCGCCCGCAACCTGGTCACCGCGAACACCCGACCTCCTCCTGTCCCCCGCAGACGCTGCCATGCCCGGGCACGACGAGGGCGGGCGGGCACCGGGGTGCCCGCCCGCCCTCGGATCGGATCAGAAGAAGTCGCAGACCGTCAGGTCCTGCTGGACGTAGACCAGCAGGGTGAACGTCTCGCCGTCCTCCATCGCCAGCGTGAAGGCACCGATGTCGGAGCCGGTCGCCGGGTCGAACTGGATGCTGTCGAACGTGCCCTCGGTGAAGCCGACGCCGCCGAGCGTCTGCTCGTAGAAGTACCGCCCGAGCTCGTACGCCGGGTCGCCGCCGGCGGCCGCGCTGGTCGCGGAGTCCCGCACCGCGGTGCAGGAGAGGTCGTAGGCGGTCTGCCAGTCCCCGTCGGCCAGGGCGTCCACCCAGGCGAGGGCCACCTCGTCGGAGCCGGGGTAGGCGTTGCCGGGGGCCACCGTGGGCTCGTCGGCGACCTGGGCCCCGCCGGGCAGGTCCCCGAGGGAGGACTCGCGGCTGGGCTCCGCGGACGACGTCGTCGCCGGTGCGCTCGACGTGCTGGAGGCCGCCGCCTGCTCGTCCGACCCGGAGTCGCCGCCGCCGAGCAGGAGCACCAGGGCGATCCCGATGCCGGACAGCAGCACCGCGCCGCCGACGATCAGCCACGGCAGCAGGTTCTTCTTCGCCGGCGGCTGGGGCGGCGGGCCGTAGGGCCCGGGCTGGCCGTAGCCCTGAGGGGGCTGCGGCGGCGGGACGGGCTGGCCGTAGGGAGTGGGCTCGCCGTACGGGGATCCGTACGGTCCGGGGGGCTGGGTCATGGCTGCGGGGGCTCTCTCGGGCGGGGCGCGGGTGGGCGGTGCTCGCCCGTGGCTGAGCACCGTAGTGGTGAGGCGCCCGGATCGGAGCCGGATACCGCGCAGTGCCGACGGCGCCGGGTCAGGCGCTGCCGAACCGCCGCTGCCGCGAGGCGTACTCCTCGCACGCGGCCCACAGGTGCCGCCGGTCGAAGTCGGGCCAGAGGGTGTCCAGGAAGACGAACTCGGCGTAGGCCGACTGCCACAGCAGGAAGTTGCTGGTGCGGTTCTCCCCCGAGCTGCGCACGAACAGGTCGACGTCGGGCATGTCCGGCTCGTCGAGGAACCGGGCGACGGTCTTCTCGTCGATCTTGTCGGGGTTGAGCCGGCCGGCGGCCACCTCGCGGGCGATGGCCGCGGTGGCGTCGGCGATCTCCGCCCGGCCCCCGTAGTTGACGCACATGGTCAGGGTCAGGACGTCGTTGTCGCGGGTGAGCTCCTCGGCGACCTGGAGCTCGTCGATGACGCTGCGCCACAGCCGCGGACGACGGCCGGCCCACCGCACCCGGACGCCGAGCTCGTGCATCTCGTCGCGCCGCCGGCGGATGACGTCGCGGTTGAAGCCCATGAGGAAGCGGACCTCCTCCGGGCTGCGCCGCCAGTTCTCGGTGGAGAAGGCGTAGGCGCTGATCGCCCCGATGCCCAGCTCGATGGCGCCCTCGACGCAGTCGAACAGCGAGGACTCCCCCGCCTCGTGCCCCGCCGTCCGGGGCAGACCGCGCTGCTTGGCCCAGCGGCCGTTGCCGTCCATGACGATCGCGACGTGCTTCGGGACCTTGTCCTTGGGCAGGTCCGGCGGCCGCGCGCCCGACGGGTGCGGGTTGGGCGCCTTGACCTCGCGCCTCACGAGCGGTCCACCAGCGCCAGCGAGCGCAGGCCGCGCTCCAGGTGCCACTGCAGCAGGGCGGCGACCAGGCCGCTGCCCTCCCGGCGGTTGGTGCCCTGCGAGGCCTCGGCGCGGTCCCAGTCGCCGGTGAGGAGGGCGTCGAGCAGCTCGAGGGTGACCGGGTTGGGCATGGCCGAGCCGGTCGGGCGGCACGGCGGGCAGACGGTGCCGCCGGCCGGGACGGAAAAGTGCCGGTGCGGGCCCTCCTCGCCGCAGCGGGCGCAGTCGGATAGCGCCGGCTCCCACCCGGCCACCGACATGGCGCGGAGGAGGAACGCGTCGAGGACCAGACCGGCCGGGTGGCTGCGCTCGGCCAGCGCCCGGAGCGCGCCGACGACCAGCAGGAACAGCCGGAGCGAGGGCTCCTTCTCCTCCGAGGTCAGCCGGTCGGCGGTCTCCAGCACGGCGGTGCCGGCGGTGTAGCAGGGGTAGTCGTCGACGATGTCGTTGCCGTACGAGCGGATGGACTCCGCCTGGCTCACGATGTCGAGGTTGCGGCCGGTGTAGAGCTGCAGGTCCACGTGGCTGAAGGGCTCGAGCCGCGACCCGAACTTGCTCTTCGTGCGCCGGACGCCCTTCGCCACCGCGCGCACCTTGCCGTGCCGGCGGGTCAGGACGGTGACGATGCGGTCGGCCTCGCCGAGCTTCTGGGTGCGCAGGACGATGCCCTCGTCCCGGTAGAGCGCCTTCGGGGTGTGGGCCATCAGTACCCCAGCCGGTTGAGCTTCTTGGGGTCGTCCTGCCACTCCCCGAGCACTGTGACGTGCAGTTCGAGGTGGACTCGGGCGCCGAGCAGCGTCTCCATCCCGGCGCGCGCCTCGCTGCCGATGGCCTTGATGATCTGCCCGCCCTTGCCCAGCAGCATCGGCTTCTGGCTGTTGCGCTCGACGTGCAGCAGCGCGTGCACCTCGACCAGCTCGCCGCCGGGCTTCTTCGGGTCGGGACGCCGCAGCATCTCCTCGACGCTGACCGCCAGCGAGTGCGGCACCTCCTGGCGCACCTTCTCCAGGGCCGCCTCGCGGATCAGCTCGGCGATCTGCCGCTCGACGTCCTCGTCGGTGGTCTGCTCCTCCGGGTAGAGCGGCGGGCCCTCGGGGAGCAGCTTGACCAGCAGGTCCTCGAGCAGCTCGACCTGGTCGCCGCTGACCGCGCTGACCGGCACGACCTCGGCGGCCTCGACCAGCTGGCTGGCGGCCACCAGCTGCTCGGCGATCTGCTTCTTCGACGCGACGTCGGTCTTGGTGACCACGACGACGACCGGCGCCTTCACCTCCCGCAGCTGCCGGGCGATGAACGCGTCCCCGGTGCCGACGGGCTGGTCGGCGGGGATGCAGAAGACGATCAGGTCGACGTCGGAGAGCGTGTCGCGGACGACGTCGTTGAGCCGCCGGCCCAGCAGGCTCTTCGGCTTGTGCAGGCCGGGGGTGTCGACGAGGACGATCTGGCCGCCGGGCCGGTGCACCACGCCGCGGATGGCGTGCCGGGTGGTCTGCGGGCGGTTGCTGACGATGCCGACCTTCTCGCCGACCAGCGCGTTGGTGAGCGTGGTCTTCCCGGCGTTGGGGCGGCCCACGAGGGCGGCGAAGCCGCTGCGGTGCGGCGCCTGGTCCGGGGTGGTCACGGCACCAGTCTCCCACCGGGGTGCGACGGCACCGGCCCCGCTCCTGGAGTGTTGTTCGCGCTCCTCGAGTCCTGCAGCACTCCAGGAGCAGCAGCAACGTTCCAGGAGCGGCGCTGCCGCTGGGATGATCGCCGCATGGCGCGACAGCAGGGCCTGCCGGTACGGGCCGCACGGGAGCGGGACCTCCACCTGGAGCAGATCCGCGCGTACGGGTTCTTCGCCGGTCGCGGCCCCAAGAGCCGGGCGACGACGGTGCCGGCTCCCCTGCGCTACTGGCAGTACGACGTCCCGCGGCCGGTGCCGCTGGTCTTCACGGTGGTCGTCGTCGCCGTCTGGCTGGCCTTCTTCGGCTGGCGCGGCGGGCAGGCGGCGGTCCTCGACGAGGCGCCGCTGGCCCTGGGGCTGGGGCTCCTCGTGCTGCTCTGCAACGTCGGCCGGTTCACCGTGTCTGCGCACGGCATGTCCCTCGACGTCGGCGCGACCAGGACGCCACCGACCGGGGTCGTCCCGTTGGTGCTGGTCCGCGAGGTGCGCGTCGGGCAGCCCCCGGAGGCGTGGCCGCGCGCGGCGCGCAAGGGCGGCTGGCTCCCGGGGCGCACCCGGGTGTCGGTGCGCCACCTGGGCGAGGACGGCACGACGGAGGCCGCGTTCACCCGCTGGGTCCGGGACGCCGACGAGTTCGCCCGGGCCGTCGACCGCCCGCTGCAGCGGGGATGACGGTGGCCGGCGACCCGCTCGAGGAGTACCTCGCCCTCTACGACGAGGCGTCCGGCCGCCTGTTCGTCGAGCTGGACGGCGCCATCCGGACGGCGGCGCCCGAGCTGGACCTCGCGATCAAGTACCGGCTCCTGACCTACACCGTCGAACGCGACTGGCGGCACTGGGTCTGCGCGGTGAACGCGACGAAGTCCGCCGTCTGCCTGCGGTTCCTCTGGGGCGTGCTTCTGGACGATCCCCTGGGCGTCCTCCGCCCGGGGACGTCGACCCTGATGACCTGGGACATCCCGCGGGGCGCGCAGATCGACCCCGCGGCCGTCGGCGCCTACGTGCGCGAGGCGCTCGACGAGAGGGAGCACTTCCTGGCCGACGCCGAGGAGATCAGCGCCGCCGCACGGAAGCGCTACGGGCGCTAGGCGGTGGTGCGCAGGGTCCCGTCGGGGCCGGCGAGGTGCACGGGGGCGGACGCCGTGAGGTCGCGGACGGCGGCCAGCCCCTCCTGCTCCACCGCGTCGGCGGCCGAGACGATCACGGCGGCCTCCAGGCCCTCCACCCCGCTGGACACGGCGGCGGCCACCGCGGCCTGCAGCGCCGACAGCTTCAGCGAGGGCAGCGCGACGGTCGCGGCGACGTAGGTCCGGCCGTCGGTGTCGCGGACCGCAGCGCCTTCGGGCGCACCGGTGCGACCGCGGGCGGAGCGGGCGAGCGTGACGAGCTTGGCGTCCTCGGCCTGGAGTTCTTCGGGCACGGCGTCTGCGGCGGTCACAGCGGGTCAGCCTTCCACGGGGGCGGGCTCCTCGTAGCGGGTGGCCCCCCGTCCACGCGGCTCCTCGGGCTCCTCCTCGGCCTCCGGCTCGACCCGGCAGACCAGCAGGGTGTCGATCCGGTTGCGCCGTCCCCCGGTGCTCTCGGCGACCAGCCGCAGGCCGTTGAGCTCGGCCGAGGCGCCCTCGATCGGCACCCGGCCCAGGGCCCGCGCGAGCAGGCCGCCCACGGTCTCCACGTCGTCGTCCTGGGGCAGCTCGACGCCGAACAGCTCCGCGAGGTCCTCGACCGGCAGGCGGGCGGTGACCCGCGCCGAGCCGTCCTCGAGCTGCTCGACGGGCGGCCGCTGGAAGGCGTCGTGCTCGTCGGCGATCTCGCCGACGATCTCCTCGAGGATGTCCTCGATCGTCACCAGCCCGGCGAAGCCGCCGTACTCGTCGACCACGATCGCGATGTGGATGCGCTGCGCCTGCATGTCGCGCAGCAGCTCGTCGACGGGCTTGGACTCCGGCACGAACGTCGGGGGCCGCATCAGCTCCTCGACCTTGGGGCCGCGCTGGTCGCCGGAGTTCTGCGACCGGCGGACCAGGTCCTTGAGGTAGACCACGCCCACGACGTCGTCGACGTTCTCGCCGATCACCGGGATGCGGCTGAACCCGCTGCGCAGGGCGAGCGCCAGCGCCTGGCGGACGGTCTTGCCGCGCTCGATCCACACCACGTCGGTGCGCGGGACCATGACCTCGCGCGCAATCGTGTCGCCCAGCTCGAAGACCGAGTGGATCATGTTGCGCTCGCCGGACTCCACGACGCCGCGCTCCTCGGCGAGGTCGACCAGCTCGCGCAGCTCGACCTCGGAGGAGAACGGGCCGTCGCGGAAGCCGCGGCCCGGCGTGATCATGTTGCCGATCAGGATCAGCAGGGTGGCGACGGGACCGAGCACGCGCCCGAGCAGCCGGACGACGCCGGCGCTGGCCAAAGCCGTGCCGTAGGCGTGCTGGCGGCCCAGGGTGCGCGGGCCGACGCCGATGAGCACGTAGCTCACCACGATCATCACGCCCGCCGAGGCGAGCACCGTCTGCCAGCTGCCGCCCCAGACGTCGTAGAAGAGGACGGTCACCACGACCGCCGCGACCATCTCGCAGACGATCCGCAGCAGGAGGAGCAGGGCCACGTGGCGGGCCCGCTCGAGCACGACCTCCTCGAGGGCGTCCGCGCGCTTGAGGCCCTCGCGGCGCATCTCCTCGACCCGCGCCTTGGACACCCGCTGGAGCGCGGCGTCCATGGCAGCGAACAGGCCGGCGAGGGGCACCAGCAGGATGGCGACCACCAGCATGGTGATCTCGCCCGAGCTCATCGGGGTCCCGGCTCCCGGTTCGCCGGCTCACCGGTCACCGGCTGCCGGGGTGCGGCGCGCCAGCCCTCGATCAGCTTCTGCTGGAGACCGAACATCTCCTTCTCCTCGTCGGGCTCCATGTGGTCGTACCCGAGCAGGTGCAGCACGCCGTGCGTGGCCAGCAGGATCAGCTCGTCGTCCATGGAGTGCCCGGCGGCCCGCGCCTGGCGGACGGCGACGGCGGGGCAGAGCACGACGTCGCCGAGCAGGGCCGGGCCCGGCTCGGGGTCGTCGGGACGGGCGGTGTCCAGCTCGTCCATCGGGAAGGCGAGGACGTCGGTCGGCCCCTTCTCCCCCATCCAGCGCTCGTGCAGGCTGCTCATGTACTCGACGTCGACGCAGAGCACCGACAGCTCGGCCATGGGGTTGACCTGCATCTCGCCCAGCACGAACCGGCAGATCCCGGCCAGCTCGGCCTCGTCCACCGCGATCTCGGACTCGTTGGCGACCTCGACGGGCACGCGGTCAGCTCCCCTGGCGGCGCGGTCGGGACGACCGGACCGGTGCGCCGGCGCCCGGTCGGGCGGCGGCGGGCTGCCGGGTGGCGTCCCACCGCTCGTAGGCGTCGACGATGTTGCCGACCAGGCGGTGGCGGACGACGTCGGTGCTGGTCAGGTTGGCGAAGTGCACGTCGTCGATGCCGTCGAGGATCTCGCGGACGATCTTGAGCCCGCTCTGCGCGCCACCGGGCAGGTCGACCTGCGTGACGTCACCGGTGACGACGATCTTCGACCCGAAACCGAGGCGGGTGAGGAACATCTTCATCTGCTCGGCGGTGGTGTTCTGCGCCTCGTCGAGGATGACGAACGCGTCGTTGAGCGTGCGCCCGCGCATGTAGGCCAGCGGGGCCACCTCGATGGTTCCCGAGGCCATCAGCCGCGGGATCGACTCGGGGTCGACCATGTCGTGCAGCGCGTCGTAGAGCGGCCGCAGGTAGGGGTCGATCTTCTCGCTGAGCGTCCCGGGCAGGTACCCCAGGCGCTCGCCGGCCTCGACCGCGGGGCGGGTCAGGATGATCCGGTTGACCTGCTTGGTCTGCAGCGCCTGCACGGCCTTGGCCATGGCGAGGTAGGTCTTGCCGGTACCGGCCGGGCCGATGCCGAAGACGATCGTGTTCTCGTCGATCGCGTCGACGTAGCGCTTCTGGTTCAGCGTCTTGGGCCGGATGGTGCGGCCCCGGCGGCTGATGATGTCCAGGCTCAGGACGTCGGCCGGCCGCTCGGACCCACCGCTCTTGAGCATGGCGATCACCCGGCGGACCGAGTCGGGCCGGAGGGCCTGGCCGGTGCCGAGCAGGGCGATCAGCTCGTCGAAGACGCGGACGGCGAAGGCGTTGTCGGCCGGCTGGCCGGTGACGGCGATCTCGTTGCCGCGCACGTGCACGTCGGCGTCGACCTCCGCCTCGACCAGGCGGAGGAGCTCGTCGGCCGAGCCCAGCAGGGCGACCATCGAGACGGACTCGGGAACGGTGATGGTGGCGCGGACAGCGGCGGGAGCGGCACCGTCGGCGGGCATCCCGATGTGGCCGTCCGCGGCTGCGGCCTGAGCCGAGGCCTCACGGGACATGGGGGCGCCGGGCACGGGCACGTTCGGGGAGGTGTCGGGCAAGAACCCTCGACCCTGCCTTCCTTCGATGGACGAGCGGACCGGTCGAGTCTACCCGCGCTCGGCCACCGGGAATCCCGCTTCGCTCCTCGGGGGGAGCGCCCCGTCAGCGGCCGGAGTAGGTCGCCTTCCCGGGCCCCTCGGTGAGGAAGGAGGCGACGGCGCCCCGCAGGTCCTCGGTGGCGAACAGGGCGCCCGAGACCTCCGGCACCAGGGCGTCCGCCGCGCGGGCGCCGTCCCGGATCGTGGCGGCCACCAGCTGCTTGGTCGCCGCGTGCGCCACCGTGGGGCCGGCGGCCACCCGGTGCGCGTACTCGCGGGCGGCCGCGGCGAACCCGTCGTCGGGCAGCACCCGGTTGACCACGTTCCAGCGCTCGAGGACGGCGGCCGGGTAGCGCTCGCCGGTGAAGACCAGCTCGCGGGCGCGCGCCGGTCCGGCCCGCTCGGCGAGCCGCTGCGGCCCGCCCATCGACGGCGTGAGGCCGACGACGATCTCGACCAGCCCGAACGACGCCTTCTCGGCGGCCAGCAGGATGTCGCAGGCCAGCGCCAGCTCGAACGCCGCGGTGAGCGTGAGCCCGTGGGCGGCGTAGACGGTGGGGACGGGCAGGTCCTCGATCGTCTGGGACGCCTTGAGCAGCCGCGCCCAGAGCTCCGCGCCCCGCTTCGCCGGCTCCGGCCCCTCGGCGATCGCCTGGAACTCGGTGACGTCGACGCCGCCGGACACGACCTTGCCGCGCGCCTCGAACAGCACGGCCCGGGCGCGGTCGGCGCGCGCCGGGTCGGTCAGGGCGACCAGCTCGCCGGCCACGGACTCGAGCGCGTCGAAGACCCGCCCGTCGAAGAGGTTCAGCGGCGGGTTGTCCAGGACGACGACGGCGACGTCGCCGTCCCGCTCGATCCGGAGGGGCGCGGTCTCGGTCATGCGCCGATCCTCGCAGGGCGGGTCAGCCGGGCGGCCAGCCGAGTCCGCGTCCGCCGAGGACGTGCAGGTGGAGGTGGTCAACCGACTGCCCCGCCTGCGGGCCGGTGTTGGTGACGACGCGGTAACCGGGCTCGATGCCGCCGTCGGTGACCAGGCCTTCCTGGGCGGCGACGGTGTGGGCGGCGCGGGCGACGTCGGCGAGCAGCTCGCCGTCCGCGGCGGCCAGCGCGCCCAGGTTGCGGTGGTGCTCCTTCGGGATCACCAGCACGTGGGTGGGCGCCTGCGGGTTGATGTCGCGGAACGCGAGCACCCGGTCGGTCTCGTGGACGACGTCGGCGGGGATCTCACCGGCGACCATGCGGCAGAAGAGGCAGTCGGTCACACCCCGACCCTAGGGCCCCCGACCGGGCGTAACGGTTCGGCCGTCCCGGGAGCCGGAACGGCTGCGGTTCCCTAGGCTCCTGGGCGGAAGGCGCCGTCACGGGCGGCGGCCGGAGTGCAAGGGGGCGCTCATGTCCGGATCCACCACCATCGACCCGAACCCGCCGGCGGGCCCGGCGGCCGGCGGCGGCCGGTCGGTGAAGTCGATCGCCGTCTGGACGGCGGTCGCCGTCGTCGGCGCCGTCTGCTGGGGCGTGCTGGCCATCGCGCGCGGCGAGACGATCTCGGCGCTCTGGCTGCTGTTCGCGGCGCTGTGCTCGTACGCGATCGCCTACCGCTTCTACTCGCGGTTCATCACGTACAAGGTGCTGCGCGCCGACGACCGGCGGGCCACCCCAGCAGAGCGGCTGGAGAACGGCGTCGACTTCGACGTGACCGACCGCCGGGTGCTCTTCGGCCACCACTTCGCCGCGATCGCCGGCGCCGGGCCGCTGGTCGGGCCCGTGCTCGCCGCGCAGATGGGCTACCTGCCGGGCACGATCTGGATCGTCGTCGGCGTCATCTTCGCGGGCGCCGTCCAGGACCTGACGGTCATGTTCTTCTCGATGCGCCGCAACGGGAAGAGCCTCGGCCAGATGATCCGCGAGGAGATCGGCCTCGTCGGCGGCATCGCGGCGCTGATCGCCGTCTTCGCGA
This sequence comes from Blastococcus sp. SYSU D00922, assembly GCF_054050495.1. Taxonomy (NCBI): domain Bacteria; kingdom Bacillati; phylum Actinomycetota; class Actinomycetes; order Geodermatophilales; family Geodermatophilaceae; genus Blastococcus; species Blastococcus sp. SYSU D00922. Next base: position 245,854 of record NZ_JBJGZL010000006.1, on the reverse strand, counting down.
TCATGATCATCATCCTGGCCGTGCTCGCGCTGATCGTGGTCAACGCACTGGCCGAGTCGCCGTGGGGCGTCTTCTCGATCGGGCTGACCATCCCCATCGCCTTGTTCATGGGCGTGTACCTGCGCCGGCTCCGACCCGGACGCGTGCTCGAGGCCACCGGGATCGGCGTCGCCCTGCTGCTGCTCGCGATCGTCGCGGGCGGCTGGATCGAGGACACCGGCCTCGGGGACGCCCTGACGCTCTCCAAGGAGTGGCTGGTCCTCGCCCTGGTGATCTATGGCTTCGTCGCCTCGGTCCTGCCGGTGTGGCTGCTGCTGACCCCGCGCGACTACCTGTCGACCTTCATGAAGATCGGCGTGATCGTGCTGCTGGCGGTCAGCCTGATCATCGCCCGCCCGGTGCTCCAGGCCGAGGCGGTCACCGACTTCGCTCGCGAGGGCACCGGCCCGGTCTTCGCCGGGTCCCTGTTCCCCTTCGTCTTCATCACGATCGCGTGCGGCGCGCTGTCCGGGTTCCACGCCCTGATCTCGTCGGGGACGACGCCGAAGATGGTGGCCAAGGAGAGCCAGGTCCGCCTGATCGGCTACGGCGGGATGCTGATGGAGTCGTTCGTCGCCATCAGCGCGCTGATCGCCGCCTGCGTGATCGACCAGGGCCTCTACTTCGCGATGAACAGCCCGGCCGGCGCCACCGGCGGGACGGCGGAGTCGGCGGCGGCATTCGTGCAGGGGCTGGGCTTCGACACCACCGCGCAGTCGATCGCCGCCGCGTCGGCGGCAGTGCAGGAGGACACCCTCGTCTCCCGGACCGGCGGCGCGCCCGCGCTGGCCGTCGGCCTCGCGCAGGTGTTCAGCCAGGCGTTCGGGGGTGGCGGCCAGGCGTTCTGGTACCACTTCGCGATCATGTTCGAGGCGCTGTTCATCCTGACCGCCGTCGACGCCGGCACCCGCGTGGGCCGGTTCATGCTGCAGGACACGGTGGGCAACGTCTGGAAGAAGTTCGGCGACCTGTCGTGGCGGCCGGGCAACATCATCGCCAGCGCCGTGGTCGTCGGCCTGTGGGGCTCGGTGCTCTACATCGGCGTCACCGACCCGCTGGGCGGCGTCAACCAGCTCTTCCCGCTGTTCGGCATCGCGAACCAGCTGCTCGCCGCGATCGCGCTGACGCTGGTGACGGTGCTGCTGATCAAGCACGGGAAGCTGCGCTACGCCTGGGTGCCGGGCATCCCGCTGGTCTGGGACCTGGTGGTCACCATGACGGCGAGCTGGCAGAAGGTCTTCTCCGGCGACCCACGGGTCGGCTACTTCACCCAGGCGAACGTGTACCGCGACGCCCAGGAGGCAGGGGAGGTCCTCGCGCCGGCGACCGACCAGGGCCAGATGGACCAGGTCATCTTCAACTCCACGCTCAACGGCATCCTGCAGGCGGTCTTCGCCCTGCTGGTGCTCGTGGTGGCCGGCCACGCCGCCGTGGTGATCGCGCGGGCGATCCGGGCGGGCGGGCTGCCGACCACGGAGGAGCCGTTCGTGGAGTCCCGGCTGGTCGAGCCCTCCGGGCTGTTCCCGACCGCCGAGGAGAAGCGGGCCATCGCCGAGCACGAGCGCCTGGTCGGTGCCGGGCGCGGGCGCAGCGAGGCGGAGGAGAAGTGACCGCCGCGCTGACCCGCGCCTGGAACGGCGTGCGCTGGTACCTGAAGGAGTTCACCGGCGAGGCGCGGTGGGACGACTACCTGTCCCACTGCGCCGAGCACGGGCACACCCCGATGACGCGGCGCGAGTTCGAGCGCCGGCGCTCCGACGCCGCGGAGCGGAACCCGGCAACTCGCTGCTGCTGAGCCGCCCGCCCGCCTCGCGAGATCGGGGAAACGGGGCTCTCGAGCCCGCTGCAGACCCCCACTTCCCCGATCTCGCACCCGGCGGCGGAACGGCCCGTCGAACCGAGGGACGCGCAGAGCTCACCGCGGGAGGGTGCTGGCGGCCGAGTTCGCCGAGTGTCGACTTGTCGTCGTCTACGGCTCGTCGAGACGACGACAAGTCGACACTCGTGGGGTTACGCCCAGCGGGTGCGCATGCTCAGCGCGGCCAGGGTGGCGGCGCCGGCGGTGGAGGTCCGTAGCACCTCCGGGCCCAGGCGGACGGCTTCGGCGCCGGCCGCGCGGAAGGCCACGACCTCGCCGTCGGTGAGCCCGCCCTCGGGCCCGACGATGACGGCGATCGTCCCCTCGCGCGGGATCTGCAGGCCGGACAGCGGACGGCGGGCCTGCTCGTGCAGGACGACGGCCAGGTCGACGTCGGCGAGCATCCCGCACACCTCACGGGTGGTCATCGGCTCGGTCACCTCGGGCACCCGGGGACGGCGCGACTGCTTCGACGCCGCCCGCGCGGCCGCCCGCCACTTTGCGACGCCCTTCGCGATGCGGTCGTCGCGCCAGCGGGTCACGCACCGCGACGCCGTCCACGGCACGATCCGGTCGACGCCGAGCTCGGTGGCCAGCTCCACGGCCAGCGGCCCGCGGTCGCCCTTCGGCAGGGCCTGCACGAGCACGAACTCCGGGCTCGGTGCTGGCACCTCGAGCCGGGCGGTGACGGCGACGCGCAGGCCATCGGCACCGGCGGAGACGACGTCGCCCTCGACGACCGTCCCCTGACCGTCGCCGACCCGGACCCGCTCCCCCGCCTCCAGGCGCAGCACCTCGACGGCGTGCCGGCCCTCGGGCCCGTCGACCAGCAGCTCGGCGGTCTCGGGCAGGGAGTCGAGCAGGAACAGCGGGGCGCCGTCCAGCTCCGGTACGCCGACGTCGGTCATCTCAGCGCCCGTTGAACGCGTCGCGGACCCGCGAGAACAGCCCGCCCTGGGCCTCGCGGTGCGAGTCGGCCTGGTCCTCGCCACGCAGCGCGGCCAGCTCGCGCAGCAGCTTCTCCTGCTCGGCGTCCAGTCGGGTGGGGGTGGCCACCTCGACGTGCACCATCAGGTTGCCGCGGCCGGTGCCGCGCAGCCGCGGTGCCCCGTGCGCCCGCAGGGTCAGCACGCTGCCGGACTGGGTGCCCGGCTTGATGTCGAGGTCCTCCTGGCCGTCCAGCGTCTTGAGGCTGAGCGTCGTCCCGAGCGCGGCCGAGGTCATCGGCAGCGTGACCCGGCAGTGCAGGTCCTCGCCGTCCCGGGTGAAGACGTCGTGCGGCCGCTCGTGCACCTCGACGTAGAGGTCACCGGCCGGGCCGCCGCCGGGGCCGACCTCGCCCTGGCCGGTGAGCCGGATCCGCATGCCGTCCTCGACGCCGGCGGGCACCTTCACCTGCAGGGTGCGGCGGGCACGGACGCGCCCGTCGCCACCGCACTCGCGGCACGGGTCGGGGATGACCTGGCCGGTGCCGGCGCAGGTCGGGCAGACCCGGCTGGAGACGACCTGGCCCAGGAAGCCGCGCTGCACGCTCTGCACCTCGCCGCGACCGGAGCACGTGGTGCAGGTGGTCGGGTGGGTGCCCGGCGCGGTGCCGGCCCCGGTGCACACGGTGCAGAGGACGGCGGTGTCGACGGTGATGTCCTTCGTCGTCCCGAAGACCGTCTCGTCGAGCTCCAGCTCGGCCGGGATCAGCGCGTCGCGGCCGGCCCGGGTGCGGCTGCGCGGGCCGCGGGTGGCCGCCCCGCCGAAGAAGGCGTCCATGATGTCGCCGAGACCGCCGAAGCCGGCGCCGCCGAAGCCGCTCGCGCCACCGGAGCCGCCCGGGTCGAACGGGTCGCCCCCGAGGTCGACGATGCGCCGCTTCTCCGGGTCGGTCAGCGCCTCGTACGCGCGGGTGACCTCCTGGAACCGCTCCTTGGCCCCGGGGTCGGGGTTGACGTCGGGGTGGAGGTCGCGCGCCATCTTCCGGTAGGCGCGCTTGATGTCGCTGTCACTGGCATCGCGGGACACGCCCAGCACGCCGAAGTAGTCGGTCGCCATCGAGAAGTCTCAGCCTCAGCTCTCGGCCAGCAAGTGGCCGACGTAGCGGGCCACGGCGCGAACCGCGGCCATGTTCATCGGGTAGTCCATGCGGGTCGGCCCCACGACGCCCAGCCCACCGAGGGCCCGGTCGCCGGAGCCGTAGCCGACGGAGACGAACGATGCCCCGGTGAGCGCCTCGTGGGCGTTCTCCTCACCGATGCGCACCAGCACCGTGCTCGCGTCCACCTGACTCATCAACCGCAGGACGACGACCTGTTCTTCCAGCGCCTCCAGCAGCGGCCGGACCGTGCCCGGGAAGTCGAGCGCGTTGCCCCGCGCGAGGTTCGCCGTCCCGCCGATGACCAGCCGGTCCTCGCTCGGCTCGACGAGGGTCTCCAGCAGCGTCGCGCTGACGGTGGCGACCAGCCCGCGCAGGTGCGGGGGCGCGGTCTCCAGCAGGTCGGGCACCTTGCCGCCGGCGTCCACGAGCTTCACGCCCACGAACGCGGCGTTCAGGAGCGTGCGCAGCTCGGCCACGGCCTCGGCGTCGACGTCCACGGGGGTGTCGACGACCCGCTGCTCGACGCGCCCGGTGTCGGTGATGAGGACCAGCATGAGCCGGGCGGCGGCCAGTTGCACGACCTCGAGGTGGCGCACGGCGCTGCGGGACAGCGTCGGGTACTGGACCACCGCGACCTGGCGGGTGAGCTGGGCCAGCAGGCGGACGCTGCGGCTGAGCACGTCGTGCAGGTCGACGGCGCCGTCGAGGAACCGCTCGATCGCCCGCCGCTCGGCGACCGACAGCGGCTTGACCGCCGACAGCCGGTCGACGAACAAGCGGTAGCCCTTGTCCGTGGGCACCCGGCCGGCGCTGGTGTGCGGCTGGGTGATGTAGCCCTGCTCCTCCAGCACCGCCATGTCGTTGCGGATGGTGGCCGGGGAGACGCCGAGGTCGTGCCGCTCGGCGAGGGCCTTGCTGCCCACGGGATCGTTCGTCGAGACGTAGTCCTGGACGATGGCCCGGAGCACCTCCAGGCGGCGTTCGTCGTGCGCCACGGTGACACCTCCCCGTACCGGTCGACGTCCCGCGCGGCGCCGTGACACTGGCACTCGCACGGGCAGAGTGCCAGGCCAGCATATCTCCGCGGAGCCACTCCGTCGCGTGGCTCGCGGCGGGCCTCACCCGCTCCGGTGGGCGGGGGCGGAGGGCAGGGACGACGGCTAGGGTGGGTGGCGTCGGCGCCCTCGCGCGGGGCAGAGAGCGGAGGTCGGTTCCCTGATCTTCAAAGCGGTTCGAGACGGCCGCCCGTACCCCGACCACGGCTTGTCGACCCGGGACTGGGCGATGATCCCGCCCCGGCAGGTGCGGATGGACACGTTGACGACGACGAAGAAGGAGCTGGCGCTCGACGCCCTCCTCGCCGACGACTCCACCTTCTACGGGGACCTCTTCCCGCACGCCGTGCAGTGGCACGGCGAGCTGTACCTGGAGGACGGCCTGCACCGCGCCCTCCGCGCGGCCCTGCAGCAGCGCAACGTCATCCACGTCCGCGTCCTGGACCTCGACGCGCTCACCCCCGTGCAGGCGCCGTCGGGGCCCGCGACGGCGTCGATCCCGACGCAGCCGCCGGTGCCCAACCCGCGCCGGCTCTGACGCCTGCGCGCGTCGCACGTCACACCGTCCCGCTGTCGATCGTGATCGGTTCGTGATCGACCTGTGCCCGGCGTGCCCCTAGGTTCGGTTAGGCATACCTAACCCACTCCCCGGTCGACGCCTGCGCGGAGTACCGGACCACCTTGGAAGGACACCATGCCCCGCGCATCGCGACTGGTCGCGCTCTCCGCCGCCGTACTCCTCACCGGCGGCCTCGCCGCCTGCTCCTCGTCCGAGGAGGACGCGCAGGCCGACACCGGCGGCGGGGACTTCTCCCCCATCACCATCGAGCACGCCTTCGGCACGACCACGATCGAGTCGAAGCCCGAGCGCGTGGCCACGGTGCAGTGGGCCAACCACGAGGTGCCGCTGGCGCTGGGCGTCGTCCCCGTCGGCATGGCCGCCGCCAACTTCGGCGACGACGACGGCGACGGCCTCCTCCCCTGGGTCTCCGAGCGCCTCGAGGAGCTCGACGCCGAGACCCCGGTCCTGTTCGACGAGACCGACGGCATCGACTTCGAGGCCGTGGCCGACACCGAGCCCGACGTGATCCTCGCCGGCTACTCGGGCCTCACGCAGGAGGACTACGACACCCTCAGCGAGATCGCCCCCGTCGTGGCCTACCCGGAGGCCCCGTGGGCGACCCCGTGGCGCGAGATGATCGAGATCAACGCCAAGGGCATGGGCATGGAGGACGAGGGCGAGGAGCTGGTCGCCGGCCTGGAGCAGGACATCGCCGACGCCGCCGCGGAGCACCCGCAGCTCGAGGGCAAGGCGACGATGTTCCTCACCCACGTCGACACGACCGACCTGAGCGAGGTCAGCTACTACACGCCGTTCGACACCCGGAGCGCCTTCTTCGAGGACCTCGGGCTGTCCACGCCGGCGAGCGTGGCGGACGCGTCGACCGACCCCGAGCAGTTCTCCGGCACGATCAGCGCCGAGCAGATCGACACGTTCGACGACGTCGACATCATCGTCACCTACGGCGACCAGGCCCTGGTCGACGCCCTGAACGCCGACCCGCTGCTCTCGCAGATCCCGGCCGTGAAGAACGGGGCCATCGTCCTGCTGCCCGACACCCCGCTGGGCACCGCGGCGAACCCGACCCCGCTCGCGATCAACTACGTGCTCGAGGACTACCTGTCGATGCTCGCCGAAGCAGCTGACAAGGGGCAGTGACCACCGCTCCTCCCGTCCCGGCCCCGGGTGCCGCCGTCGTGCGGCGCCCGGGGTCGGTCCGGTTCCTCTGGCTCCTGGCGGTCCTCGCACTGCTGGTGGCACTCATGGCCGCCTCCGTCGCGGTGGGCTCCCGGGACGTCGGCTGGTCCGACATCGTCGCGGCGCTGGGCGGGTCCACCGAGAACATCGGCCAGGCGGCCGTCACCAAGCGCATCCCGCGCACCCTGCTGGCGGTCGCCGTGGGTGCGGCACTGGGCCTGTCCGGCGCGGTCATGCAGGGGGTCACCCGCAACCCGCTGGCCGACCCGGGCGTCCTCGGCATCAACATGGGCGCCTCCCTCGCCGTCGTCGCCGGTCTCGCGTGGTTCGGGCTCTTCTCGTCGACGGCCATCATCTGGACGGCGATCGCCGGCGCGGCGCTCGCCGCGGTCTTCGTCTACGCCGTGGGCTCGCTCGGCCGCGGCGGTCCCACGCCGCTCAAGCTGGCCCTCGCGGGCGCGGCCACGTCGGCCGCGCTCACCTCGTTCATCACCGCGGTCGCCCTGCCGCGCGGTGACATCGCCGAGAGCGTGCAGTCCTGGGAGATCGGCGGCGTCGGCGGCGCGACCTTCGACAGCATCGGCACGGTCCTGCCGTTCCTGGCGGTGGGTTTCGCCATCAGCCTGCTGTCGGCCCGCAGCCTCAACTCCCTGGCGCTGGGCGACGAGCTGGCGGCCGGGCTGGGCGAGCGCGTCGCGCTGGCCCGCGGTGTGGCCGCCCTCGGCTCGGTCCTGCTGTGCGGCGCGGCCACCGCGGTCGCCGGGCCGATCGGTTTCGTCGGGCTCGTCGTCCCCCACCTGTGCCGCCTCCTGGTGGGCGTCGACCACCGGTGGATGCTGCCGTTCTCGGCGCTGACCGGGGCGTGCCTGCTCACAGCCACCGACGTGCTCGGCCGGATCGTGGCCCGGCCGTCGGAGATCGACGTCGGCATCATCACCGCGCTGGTCGGCGCGCCGTTCTTCATCTGGATCGTGCGCCGGCAGAAGGTGCGCGAGCTGTGACCGCCGTCGTCCCCCCGCCCGCGGCGCTCGTCGACACCGTGGCGCGCAACAGGGTCCGCCGGGCCGCCCGCCGGCGGCTCGTCGTCGCCGTCCTGGCCGTGCTCGTGGTCGTGGCGTTCGCCGTCGCCCTCATGGTCGGGCAGACCTTCTACCCGCCCGGTGACGTGCTGCGGGTCGTGTTCGGCGAGCAGGTTCCCGGGGCCTCCTTCACCGTCGGGCGGCTGCGCCTGCCCCGCGCCGTGCTGGCGATCGTCGCCGGCCTCAGCTTCGGCCTGGCCGGCGTCACGTTCCAGACGATGCTCCGCAACCCGCTGGCCAGCCCCGACGTCATCGGCATCAGCGCAGGGGCGAGCGCCGCCGCCGCGTTCGCCATCGTGATCCTGGGCTGGAGCGGCACCGCCGTCTCGGTCACCGCGATCGTCGCCGCGCTCGTGGTCGCCCTGCTCGTCTACCTGCTGGCGTTCAAGGACGGCGTCGCCGGCACCCGGCTGATCCTCATCGGCATCGGCGTCGCCGCCATGTCGCGGAGCTTCATCGCCTACGTCCTCGACCAGGCCGGCGCCTGGGACTTCGCCGAAGCGCTGCGCTGGCTGACCGGCAGCCTCAACGGCAGCACCTGGGAGGCGACAGTGCCGGCGCTGATCGCGCTGGTGGTGCTCGGGCCGGTCCTGCTCGCCCAGTCGCGGCAGCTGTCGGCCCTGCAGCTCGGCGACGACACGGCGTCGGCGCTGGGCATCCGGGTGGAGCGCACCCGGGTCGTGGCGATCGTCGCGGCGGTGGGCCTGATCGCCTTCGCCACGGCCGCGTGCGGGCCGATCGCCTTCGTCTCGTTCCTCGCCGGGCCGATCGCCGCCAGGATCGTCGGGCCGAACGGCTCCCTGCTCCTGCCGGCGGCCCTGGTCGGCGCCCTGCTGGTGCTGGTCGCCGACCTCGTCGGCCAGTTCGCCCTCGGGACGCGCTTCCCGGTCGGGGTCGTCACCGGCGTGCTCGGCGCGCCGTACCTGATCTACCTCATCGTGAGGACCAACCGCGCCGGAGGCAGCCTGTGACCGCCACCCACTCGCTCGCCGCCGAGGAGCTGACGCTCGCGTACGGCGAACGGACGGTGATCGAGGGCCTCGACCTCCTCGTGCCGGCCGGCGGCATCACCGCGATCGTCGGCGCCAACGCGTGCGGCAAGTCGACGCTGCTGCGGTCGATGTCCCGGCTGCTCGCGCCGCGGACCGGGCACGTGCTGCTCGACGGCCGCTCGGTGCACCGGATGCCGGCCAAGGAGCTGGCCCGCACGCTGGGCCTGCTCCCCCAGTCGCCGATCGCGCCGGAGGGCATCACCGTCGCCGACCTCGTCGGCCGCGGCCGCCACCCGCACCAGGGCGTGTTCTCGCGGTGGAGCCGGGACGACGACGCCGCGGTTGCCGCGGCGCTGGAGGCCACGCAGACGACGGACCTGGCCGAGCGGTCGGTGGACGAGCTGTCGGGCGGCCAGCGCCAGCGGGTCTGGATCGCGATGGCGCTGGCCCAGCAGACCGACCTGCTGCTGCTCGACGAGCCGACGACATTCCTCGACGTCGCCCACCAGGTGGAGGTGCTGGACCTGCTGACCGACCTCAACCGGACGCGCGGCACGACCGTCGTCATGGTGCTGCACGACCTGAATCTCGCCGCCCGCTACGCCGACCACCTCGTGGCACTGGCCGGCGGGCGGGTGCACGCCGCGGGCGGACCGGCCGAGGTGCTCACCGAGGACACGGTCCGGGCGGTGTTCGGGCTCGAGAGCCGGGTGATCGTCGACCCCACGTCCGGCCGGCCGCTGATGCTGCCGATCGGCCGGCACCACATGGCACCGGTCGGTCCCTAGAGCCAGCCCTTCTCCGCTGCCACCCGCGCCGCCTCGACGCGGGTGCGGGCGCCGGTCTTGCCGATGGCCGAGGACAGGTAGTTGCGGACCGTCCCCTCCGACAGGAACAGCCGGCCGGCGATGTCGGCGACGGTGGCCCCGTCGACCGCGGCGCGGAGCACGTCGGCCTCCCGGGCAGACAGCGGCGTCGCGCCGATCGCCAGGGCCGCGGCCGCGAGCTCCCGGTCGATCACCCGCTCCCCCGCCATCACCGCCCGGATCCCCCGCGCCAGCTCGGCCACGGGCGCGTCCTTGACCAGGAAGCCCGCGGCACCGACCTCCATGGCCCGCCGCAGGAAGCCGGGCCGGCCGAACGTCGTGAGGATGACCGCCCGGCAGCCGGGGACGGCGGTGGCGAGCGCGCGAGCGGCCTCGATGCCGTCGCCCCCGGGCATCTCGATGTCGAGCAGCGCGACGTCCGGCCGGTGCTCGAGCGCGGCGTCGAGGACGGCGTCGCCGCGGCCGACCTCGGCGACCACCTCGAGGTCCTCCTCCAGCTCCAGCAGCGCACGGAGCGCGCCGCGCACGAGCGTCTGGTCCTCGGCGATGAGCACCCGGATCACCGCGGCACCGCCTCGGCGGCCGGCACCTGCGCCGGGACGACCGCGGTGAGCACGAAACCCCGCCCGTCGGCAGGGCCCGACTCCAGCCGCCCACCGACGGCCTCCACGCGCTCCGCGAGCCCGTCCAGACCGGCACCGCGCGGCGCCGACCCGCCCCGGCCGTCGTCTGAGACGGTGAGCGTGACGCCGCCCCCGCCGGTGACCAGCTCCACCGTCACCGAGCCCGCCCCGCTGTGCCGGAGCACGTTCGTCGTCGCCTCGCGGACCACCCAGCCGAGCACCGCGTCGACGGGTGCCGGCAACGGCTCCGAGGAGGCGGGGGCGCGCAGGGCGATGCCCGCCGCGGACAGCGCCGAGCGCGCCTCGGCGAGGGCCTGCACCAGGCTCACCTGCCGGTAGCCGCTCACCGCGTCGCGCACCTCGGCGAGCGCGCGGCGGGCAGCGGCCTCGACGTCGGCCATCTCCTGCCGGGCGCGCACCGGGTCGCGCTCGGCCAGCCGGCCGGCGAGCTCGCTCTTGAGCGCGATGAGCGACAGGCTGTGCCCGAGCAGGTCGTGCAGGTCGCGGGCGAAGCGCATGCGCTCCTCGGCGACGGCGTTGCGGGCCAGCTCCTCCCGGGCGGCCATCAGTTCGGAGTTGACCGTCACGAGGTACCGGGTGCCGCGCAGCGCGAAGGCGGTCAGCAGGCAGAGCACCGGCATGAACAACAGCTCGTCGAGCAGCCCGTGGGCGGCGACCACCGCGGCGCAGACGGCCGCCGCGGCGATCACCGCCGGCCACACCCAGCGCTCCGGGAGGCCGGCCGCCGCGGCCGCCGACACGTAGATCAGCAGCCCGGCCCAGCCGGCGCCGAGCCAGACCGGCAGCGCGATGCCCAGGACCGCCACGACCAGCAGGTCCGGTCGGGCCCAGGAGCGGTCCGGGCCGCCGCCCGACATGCGGCCGAAGACGCTGAGGTAGGCGGCCGTGAACACGACCAGCCCCACCGCGGCGAGGACGATCACCGGGGCAGGCCGAGGCGTGGTGACCAGGTCGGCGACGGGGAAAGCCTGGAACAGCAGCCACGGCGCGGCGAACCCCATGCGCCGCCATCGGATCCGGCGTTCCACGCCCCGGACCGTAGCCGGACTCATCCGGCGACGGCGTGCATCGGCCGCAGCCGTGCCACGCCCACGGCGAGAGCCGCGAAGACCGCGGTGAAGCCGGCGAGGGCGAGCACTGCCGTCGCCGACGGCGCCACCCCGGAGGAGACGTCGCGGCCCAGGTCGGCGTACCAGTACGACGGCATGGCGTGGGCGAGCGTGCGCAGTCCGTCGGGGAAGACCTCGACCGGGGCCCAGAGGCCGCCGAGCGCGGCGAGCACCACGCCGACGAAGCCCATGGCTCCCCCGGCGGCCCGCTCCTCCAGGGCCAGGCCCAGCAGGATGCCCAGCGCGACGAAGGTGATGGCGCCGACCCACATCACGCCCACGAGGGCGACCCAGGTGCCCAGCCCCAGCTCGACGTCGTTGACGAAGCGGCCGACCAGCGCCACGACGACCAGGCTGGGCAGGGTGAGGAGGGCGCCCACCGCCACGTCGACGGCGAGCACCTGCGTCTGCGGCACCGGCGTCACGCGCAGCTGCCGCAGCCAGCCCGAGGCGCGGTCGAAGGAGATCCGGATGGTGGCGCCCAGCGCGGCCCCGAGCCCGCCGTACGCCATCATCGAGACCATGTAGAGCACCGCCTGCTCCTGGTAGCCGGCGGGACCGGACGCCATCCCGCCGAAGATCTTCGTGAAGAAGATGGTGAACAGCGCGGGCAGCAGCACCGTGAACAGGAGGTACTGGCGGTTGCGCCCGACCCGGCGCAGCTGGAAGGCGAACAGCGGGTTCATCGCGCGGCTCCGATCGTCAACGAGGTCAGGGTGAGGACGGCGTCCTCGAGGCTGGCGCCACGGACCTCCAGGTCCGGGAGCGCGACGCCGGCAGCGAGCAGCGCCCGGAGGGTGCCCTCGGCGTCGGCGGTCGTGAGGGTCACCGTGTCCCCCTGCCGGCTGCTCGACCGCACCGCCGTCAGGGCGTCGAACTCGCGGCCGGGCACGGCGGTGAAGCTGATCCGGCGGGTGGCCGTGCTGGCCTTGAGCTGCGCGGCCGAACCGTCGGCGACGATCCGCCCGCCGGCCACCACCACGACCCGGTCGGCGACTGCGTCGGCCTCCTCCAGGTGGTGGGTGGCGAAGACGACGGTGTGCCCGCGGCCGGCGAGCCCGCGCATCGTCGTCCAGAAGGCCCGGCGGCCCTCGACGTCCATGGCCGAGGTCGGCTCGTCCAGGAGCAGCAGCGGCGGTTCGCCGGCCAACGCGAGGGCGAGCAGCACCCGCTGCCGCTGACCGCCCGAGAGGGCGTCGACCGTCCGGCCGAGGAGCCCGTCGATCCCGGCGGTCGCCACCAGGTCGTCGAACGGCCAGGCGGTCGGGAAGCTCCGCCGCACGAGGTCGATCACCTCGCCCACGCGGGCCTCGGTCGGCAGGCCGCCGTGCTGCAGCATCGCGCCCACCCCGCCGGCGCGGATCGCGTCCTGCGGCGAGCGGCCCAGCACCTGGATGCGGCCGGCGTCGGGGTGGAGGAGGCCGAGGACGGCGTTGACGGTGGTCGACTTGCCGGCGCCGTTGGGGCCGAGCAGCGCCACCGTCTGGCCGGCGGGGACGGTGAGGTCGAGACCGTCGACAGCGGTCGTGGCGCCGTAGCGGACGGTCAGTCCGGCGATGTCCAGGGCGGGCGGTCGGTCCATGCGACGAGCGTGTCGGGACCGCCCGCCGCGAGGTAGTGCGGAACGTCGGCGATGGCGTCTGACATCCGTCAGACGGTCAGCGGAGCGGGTCGAAGGGGCGCAGTTCGGGCGGCACCTCGCCGGTCAGGACGGTGCGCGCGACCAGCTGGCCGGTCACCGGCCCGAGCACCATCCCCCACATCCCGTGGCCGCCGGCGACGACGACGCGGGGCGACGCGGTCGGGCCGAGCAGCGGCAGCCCGTCGGCGGTGACCGGGCGGGAGCCCACCCACTCGTCCTGGCGGTCGTCGAGGTCGACGCCGGTCAGGAAGGGGCGGACGGCGTCGACGATCGCCGTGATGCGGCGGGGGTCGAGCGGGTCGCCCGGGCGGCGGAACTCCATCATCCCGGCGACGCGCAGCCGGTCGCCGAGCGGTGTGCACGCGACGCGCTCCTCCGGGAAGTACAGCGGGCCGCCGGGCATGCGCTCGACCGGCACGCTGAAGCTGTAGCCCCGCCCGGCCTCCACGAGGCGGCGGACGCCGAACTGCCGTGCCAGCGCGCCCAGCCGGGCGCCGGTCGCCAGGACGACGACGTCGTGCCGGTGCTCGCCGGCGGTGGTCGTGACGACGACGTCGTCCCCGGTCGCGCGGACACCGGTGACGTCCGCGCCCTCGACGACGGTGCCGCCGCGGGCCCGGACGGCGTCCGCGAGCGACCCGACGAACTCCGGCGGGTTCAGGTAGCGCTGCCCCCAGATCCGCAGGGCCGCACCGGCCTCGGAGGTCAGCAGCGGCTCCATCGCCCGGGCCTCGGCGCCCATGACGACGCGGTAGCGCAGGCCGCGTTGCCCGGCGTCCTCGACGTGCCGGAGCTCGGTGAGCAGCCCCTCGCGCGCCCGCTCCGACCGGTAGACGGCGAGGAACGGTTCGCTGCGGGTGGTCGGCGCGGACACCCCGCCGGCGGCCAGGGTGTCGAACGCGTCGAGCGCGCGCTCGGTGAGCGGCACGAAGGCGCGCATGCCGGTGCGCCACCGCGCGGGCGTGCTGTTGCGGGCGAAGGCGGCCAGGAAGCGGAGCAGACCGGCGTCGGCCCGCAACGGCAGGTACACCGGCGAGCTCGGGTCGAGGACGGCCTTGAGCCCGTACCGGAGGACGGCGGGCTCGGGCAGGGGCGCGACCAGGCCCGGCGTGAGCCAGCCGGCGTTGCCCCACGACGCCCCCGCCGCGACGGTGTCCCGTTCGTGGACCGTGACGCGCGCCCCGCCCTCCTGCAGGAACCACGCGGTGGCCAGGCCCACCATCCCGGCCCCGACGACGGCGACGTCGCGGGGTGCTCCGGGAGCCATGTCAGCGGGCGGCGGCGGTGCAGGCCACGCAGGTGCCGGCGAACGGGCGCAGCTCGAGCCGCTCCTCCGGGATCTCGGCCTGGCAGCCGGTGCACCGGCCGTAGGTGCCGGCCTCGATGCGGGCGAGGGCGGCGTCGATCTGCTCGACGGTGGTCTTCAGGTCCGCGGCGCGGCGCTGGGCGACCGGGTCCGGGACGGACTGGGCGCACTCGGCGAGCGCCTCCTCCCGCTGGCGGACGCAGTCGGCGCGCTGCTCGTCGAGCAGGGCGCGGAACCGGTCGTGCGAGCCGGCGGGGGTGGTCGGGCTGGAGAGGCTGGCGGACATGCTGAACTCCTTCGGGCAACACGGGAAGACGCGGTCACCGGTGGTGGCGCGTCAGGACGGGCGGTTGCGACTCCGGCGGGGAGTCAGGAGAACTGCGGCGGGGCCCTGTCCTGGCTGCGGCGGAGGACGTCGAGTCCTCGCAGGCCGCGCGCTCGCCGGTTCATCGCCAGGGCGAGCAGCATCCCGCCGGTCAGGGCGGGTACCTCGGCGCGGGTGCCGGGCGGGGAGCCTGCATCTCGGAACGCGTACGCGTCCATCGCCGACCACCCCCTCCTCAGGCCCGGCGCCGTTGCCGGAACTCAGCACCTTAGACCAGAACCCGCTCCGCTACCCGGCCCTTTCGGGTGAGCGCGCGGCGGTTTCCTCCCGCGGTTGGGGTACGGGGCACCCGCCGGGGAACGTGCCCAGATCGGCGAGCCGGTACCCGTCCGGGTAGCTGCGGATCTGCGGCAGCTGGCGGGCGAAGTACGGCTCCTTCCGCGGTGGGAGGCAGCGGACCGCCCGCCCCCGGGCAGCGAGGCCGCCCCGCACCAGGGCGCGCACCACCCGGTTCGGGCGCGGGAGCCGGAAGGCGTCGAGCAGCGGGTCGTCCATGACGGCCAGCGAGATCCGCCGGACCACGGGCCGCGGGAGCGTGGCGTTCGGCGGGAAGGTGGCGAGCAGGGCCAGGGTCGCCTCGGCGACGTCGCGGGCGCCGGGATCGAAGGCGAAGTGCTCGCGCTCGTAGCGGTCCAGCAGGCGGGCGAACCCCTGCCAGGTCTCGGGCACGTCGCGGATCCCCATGCGGCGGCCCAGGTCGCGGTAGTAGTTGGCGCTGGCGATCCGCTCGGTCTCGGTGAGCCCCCGCCAGCCGTAGGCCTCGATCCACCGGACCGGCATGACGACGAAGGTGGCGAGCACGTAGCGGAGGTCGTCGTTGGGGATGCCGTGCGCGCGGTGCATCTGGTTCATCCGCCGGATCGCGGTGCGGCCTTCTTCGCTGGCCGAGCCGTGCTCGAGGACGGCGTCCAGGATCAGGACCGTGTCGTCGTAGCGCTTCTGGGTGCGCTCGGTGAACTCGCCGGTGCGGGCCAGCAGCCCGCCGATGCTCGGGACGGCATAGGTGCGGAACAGCGCGAAGCTCAGGGACTGGTTCATGTCCCACGGGAACTCGTAGGTGCCCATGAGCCGGTAGATCTCGGCGAAGTCCGTGCGCGGGTCGAGCGCCTCGATGCGCCGGCGGATCGCGAACCGTCGTCCCATGCCGCCGGAGCATGCTCCGTCGAGCGGCCTCCGACTAGTCCGTGAGGTCGCGGACGATCGCGTCGGCGAGCAGGCGGCCGCGGTCGGTGAGGACGGCCCGGCCCGCCTCGTGCGCGGCCGGGTCCAGCAGCCCGCGCGCCACCGAGTCGGCGGCGCGGAGCCGGCCGACGTCGGACAGCAGCTGCAGCGGAAGCCCCTCCCGCAGGCGCAGGCCGAGCATGACCGTCTCCAGCGCGCGGTCGGCGTCGTCGAGCAGCTCGGTGTCCTGCACCGGGGAGCCGCCGGCCGCCAGCCGGTCCGCGTAGGTCGCCGGGTGCTTCACGTTCCACCAGCGGAGGCCGCCCACGTGGCTGTGCGCGCCGGGACCCACGCCCCACCAGTTGGCGTTGGCCCAGTACAGCTCGTTGTGCCGGCAGCGGGCGGCGTCGGACGTCGCCCAGTTCGACACCTCGTACCAGTCGAAGCCCGCCGACCGGAGCGTCGCGTCGGCCTGCTCGTAGCGGTCGGCCAGGACGTCGTCGTCGGGCATCGGCAGCTCGCCGCGCGAGATCCGGCGGGCCAGCCGGGTGCCCTCCTCGACGATGAGCGCGTACGCGCTGACGTGGTCGACCGGCCCGGAGAGGACCGCGTCCAGGGAGGCGGCCCAGTCGGCGTCGGTCTCCCCCGGCGTGCCGTAGATGAGGTCCAGGTTGACGTGCTGGAAGCCGGCGGCGCGCGCCTCGTGCGCGGCCTCCACCGCACGGCCGGGGGTGTGCCGCCGGTCAAGGACGGCGAGCACGTGCTCGGCGGCCGACTGCATGCCGAGGCTCACCCGCGTGAAGCCTGCCTCGCGCAGCCTGGCGAAGTAGGCCGTGCTCACCGTCTCCGGGTTGGCCTCGGTCGTGACCTCCACGTCGTCGGCGACCGGGAAGAGCCGGTGGACCTCGGCCAGGACGGCGGCGAGGTCGTCGGCGGGGAGCAGCGTCGGGGTGCCGCCGCCGACGAAGACCGTGGAGACGGTCGGCAGCTCGGGGCCGAGGGTCTCGGCGGCCCGGCGGAGCTCAGCGATCGCCGTCCCGGCGTACTCGGCGCGGTTGGCGCCGGGGCCGAGCTCGTCGGAGGTGTAGGTGTTGAAGTCGCAGTAGCCGCAGCGGGTCGCGCAGAACGGCACGTGCACGTAGAGCCCGAACGGCGTGCGGGCGAGACCCTCGCGAGCGCTGTCGGGGAGCTCGAACGACCGCGGCGGGGTTTCGAGCAGGGGCAGGACGGTGTTCATCTGCTCCCAGTGTGCCGCGCCGGCGCCGCTGACCGGCAGGATGCGGCTGTGACGTCCGATCGAGTGGTGCAGGTCGAGGTGGCGCGCGGCGTCGCGACGCTGACGCTGGACTCCCCCGCCAACCGCAACGCCCTCTCCCGCGCGATGCGCGCCCAGCTGCGCGAGGCGCTGACCGGCGCGCTGGCCGACGACGCGGTGCGCGTGGTCGTGCTCGACCACACCGGCCGCGTCTTCTGCTCCGGCATGGACCTGTCCGAGGCGGCCGGAGGCAGCTCCGACGACCAGGGCGTCCGCGAGTTCCCCGAGCTGCTCGAGCTGGTGTGGTCCTCGCCCAAGCCGGTGGTCGCCGTGGTGCGCGGGCCGGCACGGGCCGGCGGTGTGGGGCTGGCTGCTGCCTGCGACGTCGTCGTCGCCGGGGACTCGGCGACCTTCGCGTTCTCCGAGGTGCGGCTCGGGCTGGTGCCCGCGGTGATCTCCGCGGTCGTGCTGCCGCGGATGGTGCCGCACGTGGCCCACCGGCTGATGCTCACCGGGCAGGTCTTCGACGCGTCCGTCGCCGAGGCCGGCGGCCTGGTCGACGTCACCGTGCCCGACGCCGACGTCGACGGCGAGCTGCGCGCGCAGCTGGTGCACCTGACCGCCGGCTCGCCCAGCGCCCTGGCCGAGACCAAGCGGCTGCTGCGGGCGCGGCAGGGCACCCTGGCGTTCGACGACCTGCTCGACCTCTCGGCGCGGTTCTTCGCCGGCGAGGAGGGCCAGGAGGGCATCGCCGCCTTCCGCGAGAAGCGCCCCGCCCGTTGGGTCCCGGCGGACTGAGACCACCCGCTCCTGGAGTCCAACTCGCGCTGCTCGACCTCTGCAGCACTCCAGGAGCGCGCGGAACGCTCCAGGAGCGCGTCGTCACCGCAGACGTCGGGTGTTGTCCGGCAGCCGCACGGTCACGCCCTGCGCGTCCAGCCACCCGGCCAGGGGGACGGCGACCCGGCGGCTGGTGCCCCACGCCTGCCGTGCCTCGCTGAGCGTGAACGGTTGCGCGATGGCCTGCAGGCGCCGTCGGGCCTCGTCCACGATGCCCGGCGCCAGGTAGACGCCCTCGGCGATCCGGAGCAGCTGCCCGCTCCGGACGGCGGCGGCCAGTTCCCGCGTCCCCAGCCCCGCGGCGGCCAGGTCGGGCGCCTCCGGCGCGGCGAACGGGTCGTCGGCGAGGCGCCGGCGGACGCCGTCGACCGCCGCCTGCACCTCCGGCGGCAGGTCCGCCGAGCCGTCGACCACGCGCCCGTCGCGCAAGGCCAGCGGCGGTCGGACGATCGCAGCCACGAGGTCGGCGTCCGGCAGCTCCAGCGCCTGGCGCACCACCGCCACCGGCGGGCCCGGCTCCAGGGGCCGCAGCTTCCGGTAGCGGGCGACGACGTCGGGCAGCCGGGCAGCGAGGTCGTCGGCCAGCCCGGCCGCCAGCAGCCACGGGCCGTGGACCGTCGCACCCGGCGGGACGGGCCACCCCATGGCGGCGAAGTCGTCGGCCCGGACCATCCGGCGGCGCGCCAGGTCGGCGGCCGCACCCTCCGCACCGCCCGGCTGGGCGGCGAGCTCGGCCGCGCGCTGCCGGGCCGCACCGCGGCGCCGCAGGTCGGGCGGGTCGACGTCCCGGACGTCGGCCCCGAGCACCCGGCGCGTGCCGGGATCGCGCAGCAGCACCCGGTCCCCCACCCGCAGCGGCAGGGCGGTGGCCAGCCGCAGGCGCAGGGCCGGCCCGTCCAGCGGGCGCAGGCGGGCACCGACCGTCGCGGACCCGATGTGGAGCACCGGCTCGGCGGGCAGCCGGTCCCCCGCCTCGCCGGTCAGCGTCACGTCGACGACGTCGGTCAGCCGGAACGCGCCAGGGGTGAGCAGTGCGTCGCCGCGGGAGAGCTCCTCCACCGCCACCCCGCGCAGGTTGAGTGCGACCCGCGCCGTGGCCGCGGCCCGCTCGACCGGCGCTCCGAGCGACTGCACGCGGCGGACGACGACCTCGCGGTCCCCGAGCAGGAACCTGTCGCCGGCGGTCACGCTGCCGGCTGCCAGCGTCCCGGTCACGACGGTGCCGGCGCCCTTGATGGTGAAGGCGCGGTCGATCCACAGCCGCACGGCCGCGGCGGGGTCGGCCGGCGGCAGGCCCGAGAGGAGGTCCTCCAGGGCCGCGCCGAGCTCGACGACACCCACCCCGGTCAGGGCGCTCATGGCGACGGCCGGCACCTCCCCCATGGAGGTGCCCGCGAGCCGCTCCCGGACGTCGGCCACAACGGGCTCGGGGTCGGCGAGGTCGCACTTCGTGACGGCGAGGAGCGCGTGCCGCACCCCGAGCGCGTCCAGCACCGCCACGTGCTCGGCGGTCTGCGCGGACCAGCCGTCGTCGGCGGCCACGACAAGCAGCGCGGCCGGCACGGAGCCCACCCCGGCGAGCATGTTGCCGACGAACTTCTCGTGCCCCGGCACGTCGACGACCGCCACCCGGCGGCCCGAGCGCAGCGTCGTCCAGGCGAAACCCAGGTCGATCGTCAGTCCGCGCCGCCGCTCCTCGGCCCAGCGGTCGGGCTCCATCCCGGTCAGGGCGCGGACCAGCGCGGACTTCCCGTGGTCGACGTGCCCGGCCGTCGCGACGACGTCCATGTGGTTGACGTCCGGCCGGCTGACCTCCGTCATCGCGCGGCGACCGCCATCACGGCCGCGGCCAGGTCGTCGTCCGCCGACGGCAGCAGGCTGCGCA
Source organism: Blastococcus sp. SYSU D00922 (assembly GCF_054050495.1). Classification (NCBI taxonomy): domain Bacteria; kingdom Bacillati; phylum Actinomycetota; class Actinomycetes; order Geodermatophilales; family Geodermatophilaceae; genus Blastococcus; species Blastococcus sp. SYSU D00922. The sequence goes on along the minus strand of NZ_JBJGZL010000006.1, from coordinate 225,932 downwards.
GGTCCAGCAGCGTGCGGTCGTCCTCGACGTAGCCGACCACCGGCGGCGTGCCCAGCCGCAGCCGGTCCGCGAAGGACGCGGGGAGGGAGACGGCGACGCTGGGCAGCGGGTGCTCCGGCGCCCCTCCCCCGCCGACCCGCGCCTCGGTGTCCACCACGACGGCGTCGATGCCGGCCCTGGTGAACCGCGTGGCGAGGGCGACGGCGCGGGCCCGCAGGCCGTCGACGTCCGCGGCCAGCATCTCCTGCACCGGCGGGAGCGGGCCCCGGAGCGTCGCCTCGAGGGCGGCGAGCGTCGTCTTGTCGACCCGGAGCGCCCGGTAGAGGGAGTGCCGGCGCAGCCGCTGCACGAGCTCCGCCCGGCCGAGCACCAACCCGGCCTGCGGCCCACCGAGCAGCTTGTCGCCACTGGCCAGCACGAGGTCGGCGCCGGCGGCCAGCGTGCTCTGCAGGTCGGGCTCGTCGGGCAGCAGCGGGTGCGGGCGCAGCAGCCCCGACCCGATGTCGGCGACCAGGGGGACGTCCTCCAGCGCCGCGGCGAGCTCGGCCACCTCGACCTGCCGGGTGAAGCCCCGGACGACGAAGTTCGAAGGGTGCACCTTGAGGACGGCGCCGGTCTCGGGGCCCAGGGCGCCGCGGTAGTCGGCGAGCGTGACGCGGTTCGTCGTCCCGACCTCGCGGAGGCGGGCGCCGGTGGAGGTCAGCAGCTCCGGGATCCGGAAGCCGTCGCCGATCTCGACCAGCTCCCCGCGGGCGAGGACCAGCTCCCGGCCCTGGCCGAGCGCGGTGGCGACCAGTGCGAGCGCGGCGGCGCAGTTGTTCACCACGATCGCCGCCTCGGCGGCGGGCACCGCCGCCAGCAGCGCCGCGATCGCGGCCTCGCCCCGAGGACCGCGGCGTCCGGTGGCCAGGTCGAGCTCGACGTCGGTGGTGCCGGCGGCCGCGGTGATGGCCTCCACCGCGGCCGGCGAGAGCGGGGAGCGGCCGAGGTTGGTGTGCACGAGGACACCGGTCGCGTTGAGCACCGGCCGCAGGCTGCTCGCCGTCCCGGGGAGTGAGGCCAGGACCGCTTCGACCGCCTCCGGTGGCGCGACCTCGCCCTCCCGGATCCGCTGCTGGACCCGCTGGACGGCTCCCTTGACCAGCCCGCGACCGAGCCGCTCGCCGGCCGCGGCGAGCCGCGGGTCGGCGAGCAGGACGTCGGTGCGGGGCACCTGCCTGCGGATGTCGGCGCTCATCGTTCCCGCAGCGTAGGTGGGCAACAGGTCTGGCGGAGGCGGACGGGAATCGAACCCGCCTGACCGAGCTGCTCGGCCACGTCGGCTTTAGAGGCCGCGGGGGTCACCAGACACCCTGACGCCTCCGCCCGGCAGCCTACGTCGGCCGGGGTCACCGGGAACTGTCGGTGGCCGGTGCCAGCATCCGCGGCGTGAACCGAACCGAGTCCCGCTCCCCCGTGACGCTGCCGCCGGTCACCCTCACCCCCGAGCAGGCGGCGGCCGTCGCCGTGGCGCTGGCCGCCCAGCCCGAGGGCCCCTACGCCGCCGAGGGGCGGGCCGCGCTCGAGAAGGTGCTCGACGTCCTGGAGCCCGATCCGGTGCGGCGCGCCGAGCTGCTGGCCACCAGCGCCGAGGCCCGCCGTTCGGCGGCGGTCCGCGCGGTCCTGGAGCAGGCGGTGTCTCGGCACCGCGTGCTCGTCCTCGAGTACCGCGACAGCCGCGGTTCGACGACCCGGCGCGAGGTCGAGCCGCAGCTGCTGGCCCGCAGCGGCAGGCACTGGTTCCTGGTGGCGTGGTGCCGGGAGCGGGAGGCGGTGCGCTGGTTCCGGGAGGACCGCATCGAGGGCGTCGAGATCACCGGGGAGTCGGCTCCCCGCCGCGAGCTCGCCGACCTCGGCACGCCCCCGGTCGACCGGCACCCGGCCGGCCGAGCCCTCGGGCGGGCCGGAGCGCCGGCGGGTCCGCCCCGGCTGGTGGTCCTGCCCGGCGGCCGCGCCTGACCGTCGACGGACCCGGACCGGCTCGCCCGGTCGTGTGACTTTTCCGGACGCCCCGTGTCCGTCGAGGCCTGGTCGACGAGCCTTTCCGTCGTGACCTCGCTCTCCGCCACGTGCGCGCTGCCCACGCCGGGGACGTGCACGGTCTGGCACCCGACGAGGCGGTCGAGGTGACCGACTGGCTGGCCCTCGTGACGGTCTGGGCTGCCTCGGCAGTCACAGGTCTCGCGGTGATCGCGGGAGTCACGATCAGCAGTTGGGCGCGCCGACGGTCCGACGGCCGCCTGACGCGAGAGCGGCTGCCGGCTGGTCCCGTCGATGCCGTGCCGACGCCGCGTGAGCAACCGGTGGGAGAGCAGTCCCCGCGGACTGCACCACCCCTGCCCCCGCCGCCGCCACCTGCACCGCCGCCGGCCACTGCCGCGCAGGCCACCCCGCCGAGGTCCGTCGGCAACGCTGAGCTGCGACAGTGGGCGCGGGACTCGGGGCTGCGCATCGCTGATCGAGGACCCATTCCCCGTCATGTCCGGGAGGCATGGGCGCGGGCTCACCAGTGATCACGTCGTAGCGCGCCCACGGCTACCGTCGGACGCGTGACCACCGCACCGGCCCGCGTCCGGCTCACCCAGTACGCCCACGGCGGCGGCTGCGCCTGCAAGATCCCGCCCGGCGAGCTGGAGTCCGTCGTCGCCGGCCTGACCGGTACCGGTCCCGGGTCGCCGAATGCCGAGCTGGTGGTGGGTCTGGACGACGGCGACGACGCCGCCGTGGTCCGCATCACCGGTGGCCAGGGGCTGGTGCTCACCACCGACTTCTTCACCCCCGTGGTCGACGACGCGTACACGTTCGGCCGCATCGCGGCGGCCAACGCCCTCTCCGACGTGTACGCCATGGGCGGCACCCCCGTCGTCGCCGTCAACCTGCTCGGCTGGCCGCGGGACGTGCTGCCCGCGGAGCTCGCCGCCGAGGTGCTGCGCGGCGGGCTGGAGGTGGCGCAGGAAGCCGGCTGCCACGTCGGCGGCGGGCACTCCATCGACGACCCCGAACCCAAGTACGGCATGGCGGTCACCGGGCTGGTCGACGTCGACCGGCTGATCCGCAACGACGCGGCCGTGGCCGGGACGGCGCTCTCGCTGACCAAGCCGCTCGGCGTCGGCGTCCTCAACAGCCGCATGAAGGCCACCGGCGAGGTCTCGGAGGAGGCGGTCGCCTCGATGACCGCGCTCAACCGGGACGCCGGCCGGGCCGCTGTCGCCGCGGGAATCCGTGCGGGCACCGACGTCACCGGGTTCGGCCTGCTGGGGCACCTCTACAAGATGGCGCGGGCCAGCGGCGTGACCGCCGTCGTCGACGCCGCCGCCGTCCCCTACCTGGCCGGGGCACGCGAGGCCCTGGCCGACGGGTTCGTCTCCGGCGGTACCCGGCGGAACCTCGACTGGGTGCGAGCGCACACCGACCTCTCGGCGGTGCCTGAGGAGGAGGCGCTGCTGCTGGCCGACGCGCAGACGTCCGGCGGGCTGCTGCTCGGTGGTGAGGTCCCGGGTGCCCCGGTGATCGGCGAGTTCGTGCCCCGGCAGGAGCACGTGGTCGTCATCCGCTGAGGCATCAGCGGCGCGCGGTCACCACCCAGGCGGCGGCGCCGAGCAGTACGCCGTCGCGGCCGGCGCGCTCGGCGAGCCGCGCTCGCAACTCCGCGAGCACCCGCTCCCCGGTCGGCTCGTCGAGGCCGCCGAGCATGGCCCGGACCGGTCCCAGGGAGCTGACGTAGGCGTAGGCGTCGTCCGCGTCGGCACCCAGCAGCACCGGCTCCCGCACGTCGGCCAGGTCGACGTCCCCGAACCCGGCCGCCGTCAGGATGCGCCTGACGGCGTCGGGGTCGGCGAGCGCGAACGGCCCCGGTGCACCCGGCGGCGGCCGGGGCAGGTCCCGCCCCGCGGCCAGCGTCTCGACCAGCAGCCGCAGCCACTCGTTGCAGGAGAACTCCTGCCACACCACCACGGCCAGCCGGCCCCCCGGCCGCAGCGCCGACCCGATGTTCGTGAAGGCCGCGACGGGGTCGGCGAAGAACATGACGCCGAACCGGCTGATCACCACGTCGCGGCCGGCCGGCTCGAACGGGTGCACCTGAGCGTCGCCCTGGACGAAGTCGACGTTGCGCAGGCCGGCCGCCTCGGTGCGCCGGCGGGCCTCCGCGAGCAGGGGTGCCGACAGGTCGAGGCCGGTGGCCTGGCCGTCGGCCGCCAGTCGCGCCGCCGCCCGGGTCGAGACCCCGGCGCCGCAGCCGACGTCGAGGACGCGGTCCGAGGTGCCGATCGCGGCGGCCTGGAAGAGCCACGGGTCGTACCGGGCGCTGGCCGCCTCGTAGCGGTCGGCGTTGCTCACCCAGTCCTGCGCGTCGTCCCCGTTCCAGGCGCGGAACTGCTGCGCGTTCGCCTCGTCGACCACCGGCGCGGGCTGCGACATGCGAACGATGGTCCCGGACGGCTCCCCCGCCGCCCAGGGGCTCGTGCACGGGTCCGCGTCGCCGCTGGTGGGCGCCTCGGTTAGCGTCCGACCATGCTCGCCGCCTTCGTCTCGACCCCCGCCCCGAAGGACCCGCTCTCCGTCCTGGAGGTGGGCGAGCGGCCGGAGCCGGAGGCACCCGACGGCTGGACGACCATCCAGGTCAAGGCCGCCTCGCTCAACCACCACGACCTGTTCAGCCTGCGCGGGGTGGGTCTGCCGGCCGAGAAGATGCCGATGATCCTGGGCTGCGACGCCGCCGGCATCGACGAGGACGGCAACGAGGTCGTCGTCCACGCGGTCATCTCCAGCCCCGACTGGCGCGGCGACGAGACGCTGGACCCCAAGCGCTCGCTGCTCTCCGAGGTCCACCAGGGCACGCTGGCCGAGCGGGTCGCCGTCCCGAGGCGGAACCTGCTGCCCAAGCCGGCCGACCTGTCCTTCGCCGAGGCCGCCTGCCTCCCCACCGCCTGGCTCACCGCGTACCGGATGCTGTTCGTGCGGTCCGGCCTGCGGCCGGGTCAGACGGTCCTCGTCCAGGGCGCCAGCGGCGGCGTGGCGACGGCGCTCATCGTGCTGGGGCGCGCCGCGGGCTACCGGATCTGGGTCACCGGCCGCAGCGAGGAGAAGCGCGCCGCCGCCCTGGCGCTGGGCGCCGACCAGGCGTTCGAGTCCGGCGCCCGCCTCCCCGAGCGGGTGGACGGCGTGATGGAGACCGTCGGCGAGGCCACCTGGTCGCACAGCGTCAAGGCGCTCAAGCCCGGCGGGGTCATCGTCACCTCCGGTGCCACCACCGGCTTCAACCCCGGCGCCGAGCTCAACCGCATCTACTTCACCCAGCTGTCGGTCATCGGCTCGACGATGGGCACCAAGGCCGAGCTCGAGTCGCTGATCCAGCTGTGCAGCGTCACCGGCATCCGCCCCGAGATCGACGTCGAGCTGCCGCTCAGCCAGGCCCGCGAGGGGTTCGAGCGGATGCTCGAGGGCCGCACCGCCGGGAAGATCGTCTTCACGCTCTGTAGCCCGGAGGGGACGCCGTGATCGCTCGCATGTGGCGCGGCTGGGTCCGCACGGAGGACCGCGACGTCTACGTCTCCTACGTGGAGGAGACCGGGATGGCCCACTACCGCCGGACGCCGGGCAACCGCGGCGCGCACCTGCTCACCCGCGACCTCGACGGCGGCCGGACCGAGATCGTGACGCTGAGCTTCTGGGACTCCCTCGACGTCGTCTCCGGGTTCGCCGGCGAGGACGTCTCCCGCGCCGTCTTCTACCCGGAGGACGACCGGTACCTCGTCGAGCGCGAGGTCACCGTGACGCACTTCGAGGTGGCCGAGCCCGGCTGACCGGTCAGGCGAAGACGTGGGCGGCGGGGACGACCAGCCCCCGCGGCTCGAACTCCTCGATCGCCGGCGCCATCGGCATCGGCCGTCCACCCGAGAGCTCGGCGATCACCGGGTTCACGAGCTCGGCGGTGTACCGGTCGCAGAGCTCATTGGACTCCCACACCTCGACGATCTGGAACCCGGCACCCGTCTGCCGGGCCACGTGCAGCAGCAGCCCTTCGACGACGTCGCCGGCCGTCCGGCGGGCGAGCTCGCCGTGCAGCAGGTCGTAGAACTGGATCGGGGCCGGTACGTCCATGACGAATCCGTAGGTCATGACGTCCTCCGCTCGGGCGGCGGGCGGCCCGGTCTTCTCCCGGACCGGCGCCCAACCTAGCGCCGCCGCTGTCAATCGAGGTTGACACGGGTCGCGAACGCAACTTAGGTTGACAGGCATGGCGGACACAGCGCAGGTGGCATCGGCCGCCGGCAGCCGGGATCCCGCGATCGGCCTCAAGGCCGTGCGCTCCCTGCGGACGCTCGTCGAGCGGCTGGAGGCGCTCCAGGTGGGCAACGCGCGCGACCAGGGCTGGACGTGGGAGCAGATCGCCCAGCTCCTGGGCGTGAGCCGGCAGGCGGTGCACAAGAAGTACGCGAGCGGTCGCGGACCGCTCCGGCGGAGGGACTGACCCATGTTCGAGCGGTTCACCACCGAGGCGCGGCAGGCCGTGGTCGGCGCCCAGCACGAGGCACGACGGCTGCACTCGGGCCGGATCGGCACCGAGCACCTGCTGCTCGCCCTGCTGATCCAGCCGACGCCGAGCGCCGCGGTGCTCGCCCGGCACGGGCTCACCCGGGACGCGGTGAGCCAGGCCGTGCGCCACTACGTCGGGGACGGCGACATCGACGCCGAGGCGCTGACGGCCCTCGGGATCGACCTGGACGCCGTCCGTAGCTCCGTCGAGGCGAGCTTCGGCCCCGGCGCCCTGGACCGGCGGCCGGACGAGCGCGGCCGGGCCGGCCACATCCCGTTCACCCCGCGGGCCAAGAAGGTGCTCGAGCTCTCCCTGCGCGAGGCGCTGGCGATGAAGTCGAAGAGCATCGCCGACGGGCACATCGCCCTCGGCCTCCTGCGGGAGGGCGAGGGCCTGGCGATGAAGGTGCTCTCCGACCGGGGCGTCGACACCGTCGAGCTGCGCCGCGACCTCACGGCCGCCCTCGCGGCCTGAACGCGCCGGTGCCCGGACGTGGCGACCACGTCCGGGCACCGGCGGCCGGGCCTCAGGCCCGGGTGTACGCCCCCGCCTGCAGGACGCCCTGCGGGTCGTAGGTGCCCACGACCTCGCGGAGCCGGGCCAGGGTCGGCTCGTCGTAGCAACGCCGGGCCGACTCGGCGTCGTGCGGGACGCCGAAGTTCGGCCACACGCCACCGGTGTCCCAGTCGGCCAGGGCGCTGAACACCTGGTCGGCGTGCGCCAGGGCGCCGGCGGCCATGGCCTCGTCCGCCGCGACCGCGACGGTCAGCACGCTGAACTTCGCCGCCCGGTGGCTGAAGGCGCTCGGGACGGCGCCCTCGCGGGCGTAGGCGCCACCGAGGTGCCGCACCTCGACCATGACCTGCGGCGAGCCGGACCCGTACCCGGCGACGGCCAGCAGGCGCTCCGCCGCCTCCGCCGGGAACCCGTCCAGGAGGATCGCCGGGTCGACGACCGGCATCGGGTCGACCGGGTCGGCGTGCACCGCGTCGATCTCGGCGTAGGGGCGCAGCCGGGCGTCGTCCAGGATCACCGGCGCCGTCGCGCGGATCTCGTCGAGAAGGCGGGCGCCCTCCCCCGGCTCCCCGGTCCACAGGAACCGGATGCCGAGGGTCATCCGCCCGGCCAGCGGCGGCGGCACGTCGGGCAGCGGGGGCAGCTGGAAGATGACGAACGACGTCGTCCCCTGCTCCGGCAGCGCGTCGACCCATCCCCGCCACCGGTCGATGACCCGTGCGGCGTCGGCGCCGTCGAAGTAGATCGCGCCGCCGTAGAACTCCGGCATGCGGACCAGGTCGAACTCGAGCGCGGTCACGATGCCGGCTGCACCCTTGCCGCCGCGGAGAGCGAAGAACAGGTCCGGGTGGTCGGCGGCGGTCACCCGCCGGAGGACGCCGTCGCCGGTGACCACCTCGAACGCGCGCACCCGGTCGGCGTTGATGCCGTAGGTCCGGGCCATGGGGCCGACGCCCCCGCCGGTCGTGTAGCCGACGATGCCGACGTCGGTGGTGGAGCCGTTCACCCCAGCCAGGCCGTAGCGCGCGGCCTCGGGGACCAGGCGCGACCACTTGACGCCGGCACCCACGCGGGCCCAGCCCTCGGGGTGGACCGTGCACTCGTCCAGGCCGCGGGTGACGACCAGCAGGTGGCCGGCGAGCGACGCCTCGGCGCCGTGGCCGGTCGCCTGGACGCCGGCGGTGAAGCCGTGCGCGCCGGCGAAGCGGACGGTCGCGGCCACGTCCTCGGCCGTCCGGACGGCGACGACCGCGGCCGGGCGCATCGGGACGGCGAGGTTCCAAGGGCTGACGAGCGCGTCGTACCCGGGGTCGTCGGGGGTGTGCAGGGAGCCGGTCAGCTCGGCGCGCAGGGCGTCGAACGAGGTCTCCAGGTCGACGTAGGGGGCGTCGAGGGTGAGGGTCACGGGGTCCTCCAGGTCGGATCGAGCTGATGGAGGAACCGTGGCGCCGGGCGCTTGACGGGCGGCTGCGACGGGCTTGAGGCCGTCCTTGAAGTGCGCCTCAGGTCGCGTCGTGGGCGGCGAGGAACAGGTCGCCGGGGTCGACGGCACGGCGGACGGCGGACAGCCGCGCGTGCACCCCGGGCGGGAAGACCTTTCGGGTGTCGGTGCGGGCGTCGAGCATCGGCAGGTACTGCCGCCCCGTGGCCCACGGCTCCACCGCGCACAGGAAGCGGGTGGCATCGGCGCGCTGGCGCGCCCAGTGCTCGTCGTCCCCGCCGCCCAGGCCGAGCCCGAGCGCGAGGAACTTCCCGTCGAGGGCGGCCAGCGCACCGCCGTCGGGGTCCGGCCTGGCCAGCGCCCCGCCGAGCTGGCGCAGCTCCGCCGCGGCCAGCCGGGTGCCCGAGCCGGGGCCGACGGCGTCGAGGATGCCCGCGACAGCCGCGTCCGGGAGCCCGGACACCAGGGTGCTGCTGGCGTAGGCGGGCGTGGGCCCCTCGGGGTCCAGGTGCAGCCGCACGAGCGAGGCCGCGGGCACCCGGGCGACCGTGTCGAACTCGGGGCGCAGCGCGCGCAGCGGCGCCAGCACCTCCGCGGCGGAGTCGTCGTCGCCGAGCACCGCGCCGTCGATCATCGCGATCCGCCGGCCCCGCAGCTCGGCCGGGATCGTCTCGTCGGCCGGCACGTCGAGCAGCCGGAACGCCGTCGTCGCCGCCTCGGGGGCGTCCGCGCACCAGGCCACCCACGCCGGCAGCACCCGCTCGGCCGCCGTCCAGTCCCAGGAGAGGTGCCCGGCGACGACGCTCTCCAGCGGGAACAGCGAGAACTCCAGGGCGGTGACGACGCCCAGCGGGGCCGCCCCGCCGCGCAGCGCCCAGAACAGCTCGGCGTCGCTGTCGGCGGTCGCCCGGACGAAGGAGCCGTCGGCGAGCACGAGCTCCACCGCCGTGACGGCGTTGCACTGCAGGCCGAGCGCGCGGGCGTACCAGCCGATGCCGCCGCCCAGCGTGTAGCCGACGACCCCCACGTCGGGCGACGACGGATGCCGGGCGGCCAGCCCGTGCCGGCCGGCGGCGTCGGCGAGGTCGCCCCACAGGACGCCGGCGCCCGCGCGCACGCTGCGGCGGTCGGCGTCGACCTCCAGCTCGGTCATCGCCGACGTGCGCAGCAGCACGGCGTCGGCCAGCCGGCCCTCGAGCGGCGGCGCGCCGTGGCCGGTGCCCTGCGCGGCCACCTGCAGGCCCGCCGCGGCGGCGGCCACCAACACCTCGGCCACCTCGTCGGGGAACGCCGGGTAGGCCACCGCGGCCGGGTAGTCGCGCATCTGGAGGTTCCAGGGCGAGCGGGCCATGTCGTAGGCGGGGTCGCCGGGCAGCTGGACGGAGCCGCCGCACAGGCCGCGCAGTCCCGCCGCACGGGCCGGTGCCTCCGCGGGGATCTGCTGCTGCGTCACGGGGTCCTCCCGGTTGCCAGTGCCCGAGCCTCGCCCGCCGGACTTGAGAGGAACTTGAGGCCGTCGGCGGACGCCTTCTCCAGCACCGACCGGACCGTCCCCGGCGTGAGGAACAGCTGCTGGGCGACCTCGTGCACGCCCAGCCCGGCCGCCGACAGCTCGACGATGCGGCGCTCGGTCGCCGTCGCCGCCCGCACCGTCTCGCGGTGGACGGCGTCGGGGTGGCCCCGCTCCTGCAGCGCCGCCCGGGCACGGTCCCGGATCCCGAACGCACCGCGGGCGTGCGCCTCCTCCACGGCAGACCTCAGCAGCGGGACCGCCTCGTCGTCCGGCAGCTCCGGCCGGGCGCCGAGCGAGCAGCGCGCGCGGGCGAGGTCGACGGCGGCCGGCGTAGCGGCCAGCAGGTCCACCGCCTCCCGCAGCTCGGGCAGCCCGTCCGGCCCGCGCAGCTCGCCGAGCAGCCGCAGGGACGCGCCGAGGTGGCCCGGCGCGCCCCAGCGGCGCAGCAGCCGCACCTCCTCCTCGGCGACCGCGACCGCCTCGTCCGTGCGGCCCAGGCCGCGCAGGGCGAGGGCCGCGGTGCTGCGCCACGGGTTCCAGACCGGGTTGGGCACGGGCACCGGCGTCGGGACGGCGTCGAGCACGGCGAGGGCGCGGGCGTGCTCCCCCTCGGCGGTCAGCACCCGCGCGATCGCGTGCTGCAGCAACCGGCCGCCGTCCCCCGGCGCGGGACCGGGACCGGCCGCGTCGGCGGTCGCGCGGGCGGCCGCCAGGTCCCCGCGGTCGAGGTGGCAGCCGATCAGGAAGGCGAGCGCGAAGGGCGGGGCGATGCCCTCGCCGCCCCACATCCGGCTCTCGTCCAGGGCGTTGGTGAGGCACGAGTCGGCCTCGGCGAGCTCCCCCCGGCGCCAGTGCCAGAAGCCCTGCCACAGGTTGGTCGAGAGGACGGCGAACAGCGATCCGCGGGCGTGCGCCTCGGCGCGGGCGCGCGCCCAGAAGTCGCCGAGGTCGTCGTCGGCGAGCATCCGGATGATCGCCGCGATGACCCAGAACAGCCCGTGGTCGACGGCCCAGAGGCGGTCGCCCTGCAGCGCGAAACGGGCCAGCCGGACGGCGCGCTCGCGGTCGGCCCCCTCGATGGTGGTGTCGTAGGCCAGGGCCGCCGCCAGCATCAGGGCGCCGTACCCCTCCCCCTCCGGCTCCGGCACCGGGTGCCGCCAGCTCGCCGGGTCGAGGGCGTGCATGTACCCGCTGACCAGCTCGATGGCCAGCAGCGCCTGGCGGTGGTCGCCGAGCTCGGGCGGCAGGGCCGCGGCGGCCGCGCGGGCGAACGCGGTGGCGATGCCGGGCGCGCTGGCGAAGACCTGCGTTCGGGCGATGGCCACGGCGACGTCGGCGCGTCCGAGCGGGTCCTCCATGTGGTCGTAGGCCTGGAGCAGGTGCCCGGTGCTGGCCGCGCCGTCGACCAGCGACTCGAGCATGCCGAGGTCGCGCAGCAGGTCGCAGCGCGGCGCCCCCGGCGGCAGCTCGGCGAGCGCGCGCCGCAGGTAGGTGACCGCGCTGTCGGCGGCACCGCGCTCGGCCGCCGTCCGGGCGGCGCGGCACAGCACCTCGGTCGCCCCGCCGTCCCCGCGCACCGGGGCGAGCAGGAGGTGGGCCGCGACCTGCTCGTCGGCGGCGCCCGCCGCCCCCAGCAACCGGGCGGCCCGCTCGTGCCGCAGCGCCCGCTCCGCGGCGGGCTGGTCGCGGTACACCGCCTCCCGCACCAGCGGGTGGACGAACGCCAGCGGCTGCTCGTCCTTGAGGATCTCGGCCCGCGCCAGGGCGGCGAGGGCCGCGGCGGTCTCCTGCTCGGTCAGGTCGGCGAGCGCGGCGACCACCGGGAGCGGCGCCCCGTCGCCGAGCACGCCGGCGGCCCGAGCCACGGCCGCGGCCGCACCGCCGAGCCGGCGCAGCCGCATGAGCACCATGCTGGACACCGCCCGCGACCCGACGGCCACCACGACGTCGGCGTGGGCGGCGTCGGGGCGGACGCCGTCGGCCTCCAGCGCGCGGAGCAGCTGGCGCAGCAGCAGCGGGTTGCCCGACGTCGTCCGGTGGCAGGCCAGCGCGAACAGCGGGGACACCGGCTCGCCCAGCCGCCGTCCCACCAGGTCGGCGACGGCCTCGGCCGACAGCGTCGCCGGTCGGAGGACGACGGCGGCCGGCTCCAGCGCCAGCTCCGCCAGGAGCTCCTCGTCCTCGTGCGGCTCTCCGGTGCGGACGGTGCCCACCACCAGCACCGGGACGGCGTCGAGCCGGCGCACCAGGTACGCCAGCGCCCGGAGCGAGGCGCTGTCGCACCACTGGACGTCGTCGACCGCCAGCACCAGCGGCCCGTCCGCGGTGAGGTTGACGGCCAGCCAGTACAGGCCGTGCAGGGCGGCGAACGACCCGTCCGGCGCCTCCCCGCCCACGTCGAACACGCCCCGCGCGCTGGCCGCGGCCCCGCTCAGCAGTTCCTCCCGGCGCGCCGGGTCGGCCAGCTGCGGCTCGAACAGCTGCCGGACGGCGCCGAAGCCGAAGGTCTTCTCCAGCTGGCTGCCGCGGGCGGCGAGCACCCGCAGCCCTCGCTCGGTGGCGAGCCGGCGGGCCTCGGTGAGCAGCCGCGTCTTGCCGATGCCGGCCGGGCCCTCGATGAGCAGGAGCCGCGGTTCGCCCGCCGCCAGGTCGTCGAGCGCGGACCGGACGGCGTCCAGCTCCCGCTCGCGGTCGAGCAGGTCGTCGGGAGCCGGGGCCGGTGCCGGCGCGGGCGCGGGCGCCCGGGAGCGCTGGGCGGGCACGCCGAGCTCCGGCGCCTGGGCGAGCACCTGCTCCTCCAGCTCGCGCAGCGCCGGGCCGGGGTCGACGCCGAGCTCGTCGGCGAGGGTGGCGCGGGCGCGGCGGAGCGCGCCCAGGGCGTCGGCCTGCCGGCTCGCCCGGTAGAGCGCGAGCACCAGCAGCCGCCACCGCTCCTCGCGCAGCGGCTCCTCCGCGACCATCGTCTCCAGGTCGGGGACGAGCAGGGCCGCCTCGCCGAGCTCGAGCCGGGCCGCCGCCAGCCGTTCCCGAGCGACCGCCCGCAGCTCGGTGAGCCGGGCGATCTCCGCCTCGGCCCACGGCTCGTCCGCCCACTCGCTCAGCGGCGGGCCGCGCCACAGCGCCAGCGCCTCGCCGACGATCCGGGCGGTGTCGGCGGGCGGCGTCGTCCCGGAGCGGTCCAGCAGCTGCTCGAACCGCCAGACGTCGACGGCGTCCGGCGGCAGCCGCACGGCGTAGCCGCGGCCCGCGCTGACGATGATCGAGGACCGGGTGCGGGCGGCGCTGCCCGGCTGCACCCGGCGGCGCAGGTGCGACACGTAGGCCTGCAGCGCCCCGGCCGCGTCGGCCGGCGGCCGGTCGCCCCACACCGCCTCGGTGAGCCGCTCCACCGGCACGACCTCGCCACGGGCCAGGAGGAGGACGACCAGGACGGCGCGCTGCCGCGGCCCGCCGAGGTCGAGCGGCGTCCCCCCGGAGGAGGCCGTGCAGGCACCCAGCAGGCTGATCCGCAGCTGCCCGGTGTCCTCCACAGCGCCTCCCCCGCGGAAAGCTAGACGAGGAACCGCCCGCAGGGGGCCGGTCAGTGCACGAGCTTCAGCCCGACGACGCATCCGACGATGCCGCCGAGCAGCAGGAGCTTGACCACCGACGCCGACTCCGCGCCGGTGACCATCGCGTAGGCGACCGTGAGCACCGCGCCGATGCCCACCCACACCGCGTACGAGGTGCCGACCGGCAGCTCGCGCATGGCGTAGGCGAGGCCACCCATGCTCAGCACGAGGGCGACGACGAACAGCACCGACGGCCAGAGCCGGGTGAACCCCTGCGAGCGGTCGAGGGCGGTGGCCCAGACGGCCTCCAGCACACCGGACAGCACGAGCACGAACCAGGACACGACGGACCTCCGCGGGCCGTCTTGTCGCACTCCGGGTACGGCACCCCTCGTCCGGGAGCCGACGTCGCGGCTCCTCCTCAGGCTCTCACGGTTCGCGTCTCGCGGAGCAGGAGCAGAGCGGTGATCGCGGCCACCGCGGCGGCCACGGCGGCACCGGCGAAGACGGTGTGCAGCTGGGTGAGGATCGCGGCGTCCGTTGCGGCGTCGTAGGCCGGGCAGTCGGCGGGGGTCCGCGGGCACAGCTCGAACGGGGTGCCGATCGCGTCGACCTCCGCGGTGAAGCGGCGCAGCGCGACGGCGGTGAGCAGCGACAGCCCGGCCAGCATGCCGACGGTGCGGGCGACGACGGCGAGCGCGCTGGCGCTGCCGTGTACCTCGGCTCCGGTCACGCCCAGCAGCACCGCGTTGACCGGCGCGATGGCCAGGCCGAAGCCGAGACCGGCGGCCACCAGGACGACCGTCGACCACGCCCCGTCGAGCGAGGTGGCGTCCCACCGGGTCATGGCGACGAAGGCGAGCGCGGACAGTGCCATGCCGGCGGCCGCGACGACGCGGGGCGGGACGGTGCGGCACAGCCACCCACCGGCGACCGCGCCCACCGGCACCGCCACCAGCAGCCGTAGCAGCACCAGCGCCGCCCCGAGCTGGTCGCCGGGTGTGGTGGTGCTGCGGGCGAACAGCGGGATGTCGACCAGGGCGGCGACCAGCGCGACGCCGACCAGCAGGTTCACCAGCATTGCACCCCAGGCGCCGACCGGCCGCAGCGCCGGGAGCGGCAGCACCGGCGCCGGGGTGCGCCGCTCGTGCCACACGAAGACCGCGCCGGCGAGCGCGGCCAGCGGCAGGAGCACCGCGCCGTGCGCGACGACCTCGGTGGCGGGGTCGGCGGCCGCGAAGGCCCAGACGAGGCTGCCCAGCGCCACGACGACCAGCGCCGAGCCGACGACGTCCACCTCGCGGGCCAGCCGGAGGAGCCCCCGCAGCGGCAGGACCGCGCCGTCCGGCCGGACCAGGCTGCGCACCACCAGCGCGATGCCGGCCGCCCCGGCGACCAGCACCAGCGGCGTCGTCCACTCCAGGGACCCGAGGACCGGCACGTAGAGCAGCCCCAGCGTCACGTCCTCGGCGAGCGCCGGCGGGGCGGCCAGCTGCAGGCCGAGCGCGATCGCGGCGAGCGAGCCCAGCGCGAGCCCGAGGAGGTCGGGACGCCGCGCACCCCCGGTGAGATGCGCGCCGACGGCCAGGCCGAGCCCGAGGAGCAGGTTGAGCCAGAAGATCGCCCGCCAGTCGCCGACGGCCAGGACCGCCGCACCGGCGAGGGGTCCGAGGACCGCCCCCGCCTCCTGCACGGCGCCGACGACGCCCAGGGGCAGCGCCCGCCGCTCGGGCGGCCAGCGGTCGGCGACGAGCGCGAGCGTAGCGGGCACCAGCCCACCGGCGCCGATGCCCTGCAGGCCACGGCCGAGGACCGCGAGCCCCAGCGCGTCGGCGGTGGCGGTCAGGAGCGAGCCCAGCGCGAACAGCAGGAGGCAGCCCACGAGGACCGGTACCCGCCCGCGCAGGTCGGCCAGCCGTCCGAGGAGCGGCAGGGTGGCGGTGTAGCCGAGCAGGAAGCCGCCGACTATCGGGGTGGCCCGCTGCAGCTCGTCGAGCCCGACGCCGACCCCGGTGAGGATGTCGGGCAGCGCCAGGACGACGACGTAGGTGTCGGCCGCGGTGACGAGGACGGCGAGCGTGGCGAGGACGACGAGCGGCAGGGACCGGGCCCGTGCCGCCTGGTCAGCCGGTGGCGGGTGCGGTGATCTCGACATCGGCCCCGAAGTCGCTCAGGTCGACGGTGAAGGTGGCGTCGTCCCCGGCGTCGAAGAACGGCCCGGTCAGGACGGCCCGGCGCAGCTGCCCGCTCTCGCTCGCGATGCTGAACCGGGCCTGCACCGGCTGCTCCGGGTCGGCGCTGGTGAGGATCTGCTCGACCAGGTCGCCGGGCAGCTCGGCGGTCACCTCGCGGACCACCTCGCCGTCCACCCGGCGCTCCTCGCCCAGCTCGGCGGACTCCGCCTCGGCGAGCAGTTGCGAGATGCCGGTCTGCTCGTCGAGCAGGGCACCGGGGTCGCCGAACCCGAACTGGGCGGGGTCGACCACGCTGAAGGACGACGAGAACGGCAGCTGCGCGTAGACCGTGCCGTCGACCGAGACGACCGCGAGGTCGAGGGCCGACCCGAGCGCCCGCACCTGCAGCGTGCCCTCGAACGAGGAGGGCCGGGCGATGTCGCCCTCGCCGCCGATCAGCGCGGTGCCGGTGTCGGGCGCCCCATCGCTGCCCAGCACGAAGTGCGCGGTCTGCGTCTCGTCCAGCACCGTCTTCGCGCGGGCCAGCAGATCAGCCGCCGACTCCTCCGGCTCGTCGTCACCTCCGCAGCCGGCGAGCACCGGGACGGCGAACACGGCCAGCGCGAGCAACGAGCTCGCCGTACGGCGCAGCATGGCGACCTCCCCGTCGGCCGGGCGGGAGCGACCGGCGTACCGCGGCGGACAGTAGCGCGCGGCCGACGTCAGACCGAGGCGCCGGTCCGCTCGGCCACCGCCGCGTCGACCTTCGGCCGGTTGCGGGTGGGGAGCACGTCGCGGGCGGGCCCGAGGTCGGCCATCAGGTCGCGGTCCGTGGTGAAGGCGCGGAAGGCCGTGCGGATGGTGATGCCGTGGTGGGGGCGCTCGACGACCTCGATCTCGTCGCCGGCGCCGATGTCGCCGGTCTCCAGCACCCGCAGGTAGGCGCCGGGCAGCCCGCGCTCGGTGAACCGCTTGATCAGCCGCGGGACACCCCAGTGCGCCTGGAGCTTGGCGCAGGGCGTGCGCGGAGCGGTCACCTCGACCAGCACGTCGCCGATGCGCCACCGCTCACCGAGGACGGCGCCGGTCAGGTCGAGCCCGCGGGTGCGCAGGTTCTCGCCGAAGCTCCCCGGCGGCAGCTCACGACCGAGCTCGGCGGCCCACCAGTCGGCGTCCTCCTGCGCGTACGCGTAGAGCGCCTGCCCCTCGCCGCCGTGCCACTTCTTGTTGACCTGCACGTCGCCGTCCAGACCGAGGGGGTGGACGGTGACCCGGCCGGCGACCGGCCGCTTGTCGATGGCGCTGGTCGTGTCCCCCGCCCGCGGCAGGCGGATCGGCCGGGGGCCGGAGACGCAGACCGCCTCGAGGCGACCGGTCACTTCTTGCCGGCGGTCGGCTCGTTCGTGGAGAGCGCGGCCACGAAGGCCTCCTGGGGGACCTCGACGCGGCCGACCATCTTCATGCGCTTCTTGCCCTCCTTCTGCTTCTCCAGCAGCTTCCGCTTGCGGGTGATGTCACCGCCGTAGCACTTGGCGAGGACGTCCTTGCGGATGGCGCGGACGGTCTCGCGGGCGATGACCCGGGAGCCGACGGCGGCCTGGATGGGCACCTCGAACTGCTGCCGCGGGATGAGCTCGCGCAGCTTGCCGGCCATCATCACGCCGTAGCTGTAGGCCTTGTCCTTGTGCACGATCGCGCTGAACGCGTCGACGGCCTCGCCCTGGAGCAGGATGTCCACCTTGACCAGCTGCGACTCCTGCTCGCCGGCCTCCTGGTAGTCCAGCGAGGCGTAGCCGCGGGTGCGCGACTTCAGGGCGTCGAAGAAGTCGAAGATGATCTCGCCGAGGGGCAGCGTGTAGCGCAGCTCGACCCGCGACTCGCTCAGGTAGTCCATCCCGCCGAGCTGGCCGCGCCGGCCCTGGCAGAGCTCCATGATCGCGCCGGTGTAGTCGCTGGGGGCGATGATCGTCGCGTTGACGACCGGCTCGTAGACCGTGTCAATCTTGCCCTCGGGCCAGTCGCTCGGGTTGGTCACGGTGATCTCGGAGCGGTCCTCCATCACGACCCGGTAGACGACGTTCGGCGCGGTCGAGATCAGGCTGATGCCCGCCTCGCGCTCGAGCCGCTCGCGGACGATCTCCAGGTGCAGCAGGCCCAGGAAGCCGACGCGGAAGCCGAAGCCGAGCGCCGCCGACGTCTCGGGCTCGTAGGTGAGCGCGGCGTCGTTGAGCAGCAGCTTGTCCAGGGCCTCGCGCAGCAGCGGGTACTCGCTGCCGTCGATCGGGTAGAGGCCGGAGTAGACCATCGGCCTGGGGTCGCGGTAGCCGCCGATCGACTCCGCCGCCGGCTTGTGCTGGAGGGTCACCGTGTCGCCGACGCGGGACTGGCGGACGTCCTTCACGCCGGTGATGAAGTAGCCGACCTCGCCGACGCCGAGGCTCTCCACCGGCTTCGGCTCGGGCGAGATGACGCCGATCTCGAGCAGTTCGTGGGTCGCGCCGGTGGACATCATCTTGATGCGGTCCCGGGCGGAGATCCGGCCGTCGACGACCCGGACGTAGGTGATGACGCCGCGGTAGATGTCGTAGACGGAGTCGAAGATCATCGCCCGTGCCGGGGCGTCGGCCTGGCCCTCGGGCGCGGGGATCTCCTGGACGATGCGGTCGAGCAGCTCCGGGACGCCCTCGCCGGTCTTGCCGCTGACCCGCAGCACGTCCTCGGGCTCGCAGCCGATGATGTGCGCGATCTCGGCGGCGTACTTCTCGGGCTGGGCCGCCGGCAGGTCGATCTTGTTGAGCACCGGGATGATCGTGAGGTCGTTCTCGAGCGCCAGGTAGAGGTTGGCCAGCGTCTGGGCCTCGATGCCCTGGGCGGCGTCGACGAGGAGCACGGCCCCTTCGCACGCGGCCAGCGAGCGGCTCACCTCGTACGTGAAGTCGACGTGGCCCGGGGTGTCGATCATGTCGAGGACGTACTCGTCGTCCCCGACCTTCCACGGCAGGCGGACGTTCTGCGCCTTGATGGTGATGCCGCGCTCGCGCTCGATGTCCATGCGGTCGAGGTACTGGGCGCGCATCTGCCGTGCCTCGATGATCCCGGTGACTTCGAGCATCCGGTCGGCCAGCGTCGACTTGCCGTGGTCGATGTGGGCGATGATGCAGAAGTTCCGGATACGGGCCGGATCAGTGGTGGCAGGTGTCGTCACAGTGCCGCCATCGTCCCACGGCCGCGGCCTGCTCCGGGCGAGTACCGGGAAACCGGGTGTGCCAGGGTGCTCCCGGGCGTGTGCCGTGGGTCGCCCGGTGCCGGGGTGGGCCCGGGACGACGACGCTGGTAATCTTGCAGGCCGGTCCTGTGGCGCCTACCGCCCGGACGCATTGTCAGAACCATCCCCTCCAGACTTTCGAGGCTCACGCGTGGCGAACATCAAGTCCCAGAAGAAGCGGAACATCACCAACGAGAAGGCGCGCCAGCGCAACGTTGCCGTGAAGTCCGCCCTGAAGACCGCCGTCCGGCGCGTCCGCACCGCTGCCGAGTCCGGCGACGCCGCCGCCGCGGCCACCGCCCTGGCCACCGCCAGCAAGGCGCTCGACAAGGCCGCCAGCAAGGGCGTCATCCACAAGAACCAGGCCGCCAACCGCAAGTCGGGTCTGGCGAAGCTCACCGCCGGTCTCTGATCCGGCGCCGCGTCCTGGTGACGCGGTCGTCGAACGAGCCCCCCTCCCGATAGGGACGGGGGCTCTTTCGCGTCCGGGGGCTCTTCCGCGTTGGTGTCGGCCTCAGCGGCCGGCACCGACCCGTCCCCGACCCGTCTCGGCCCGGATCATGACGATCCGCCGGACCGCGCGCTCGAGCGCGTAGTCGGCGCTGGCCGCGGCGCCCTTGACGTCGGCGTTGAGCTCCGCCGCGACCCGGATCGCCTGCTGGAGACCGTCGATGCTCCAGCCGCGGGACTGCGCCTGCGCCTTCTTGATCTTCCAAGGAGGCATCTTCAGCGTGCGGGCCAGCTCGCCGGGGTTGGTCGAGCTGAGCGAGGCGACGCGGGCCGCGGTGCGCACGCCGTCGGCGATGGCGTCGGCGATGAGGACGTGCGGCACGCCCCGCTCCAGGGCCCAGCGGAGCATCTCGATCGACCCGGCCCGGTCACCGACCAGCACCCGCTCGGCCACGGTGAAGCCGGAGACCTCCGCCTGGCCGCGGTGGAAGCGGGCGACGGCGTCGGCGTCGACGCTGCCGCCGAAGTCGGACACCAGCTGGCTGGCCGCGGCCGAGAGCTGGCGCAGGTCGTTGCCGATGGCGTCGACGAGGGCGGTGACGGCGTCGGCGGTGATGCGGCCGCCGTACTGGCGGACCTCGTTGCGGGCGAAGGCCGCCAGGTCCCCGGGTGACTTGAGCTTCGGGCACTCGTCGAGCGCCGCCCCCGCCGCGGTGAACGCCTTGACCAGTGCCTCGTTGCGCTTGCCGCCGAAGTGGACGATCACGAGCGTCAGGTCGGGATCGGGGTCCTTGGCGTAGCTGGTCAGCGAGTCCGCCAGGGCGGCGGCCGCCTCGTGCACCCCGCTGACGACGACGAGCCGGTGCCCGCCGAACAGCGACGGCGCCAGGACGTCGGCCAGCTGCCCGATCGGCAGGCCCGCGGCCGCGAGCTCGTGCACCTCGGTCTCCGGGTGACGCTCGAGGACGGCGGTGCGCACGGCGCCGACGGCGCGGGAGCGCAGCAGCTCCTCCTCGCCCATGACGACGCGCAGCCGCGAGGTGGGTTCGACGGGTCGGGCCGGCACGCCTGCATGGTGTCACGGCGAACCGACGTTCCCGCGGGCGGCGATGCCCCACCCCTCCCCCGAGCCGACGACTGCGAGATCGCCCTCGCGATCGGTCCGGTGCACCCGCATCCCTACCCCGCGGAGCCAGTCCAGGAGCCGGGAGGTGGGGTGGCCGTAGGTGTTGTCGGCACCCACCGAGATGATCCCGACACGTGCCCCGCTGGCGGCGAGGAAGCCCGGGTCTGCGTCGCCGCTGCCGTGGTGGGGCACCTTGAGCACGTCGGCACGCAGATCGGTGCCGTCGGACACGAGCCGTGCCTCGGCCTCGGCACCCAGGTCGCCGGTGAACAGGATCCGCAGCCCGCGCACCTCCGTCCGCACGACCAGCGAGAGGTCGTTCGGCTCTGCCGCCGCGGTGACGCGACCGGGTGCCGGCGCCAGCACCTCCACGGCGACCTGCCCGGCCGTGGTGCGGTCCCCGGGCACCAGCACGGTCCGCTGCCCACCCGACTGGCGCACCAGCGCCTCAAAGGCCTGCGCGCGATCGTCCGCGGGCGACAGCGTGCCGGTGGCCACCACGCCGACCTCCCGGCCGCCCAGAGCACCGGCCAACCCGCCCACGTGGTCGGCGTCCAGGTGGGAGATCAGCACCAGCGGCAGCGCGGAGATCCCCAGCCGGTCGAGGCAGCGGTCGACGGCTCCCACGTCCGGGCCGGCGTCGACGAGGACCCCGGCGCCGTCGCCGACCGGGAGGACGAAGGCGTCGCCCTGCCCGACGTCGCAGGCGACGGCCACCGTGTCCGGAGGCGGCCAGCCCCGCACCACCTGCCGCACCGGCCAGCCGACGACGAGCAGTCCGACGAGCGCCGCGAGGGCCAGCGGCCGCAGCCGCCGGAAGCGCCACAGCGCCCACCCGGCCGCCAGCAGGAGCGCGGTCAGCAGCACCGCCCCCGTGGTCCCGGCCGGCCACCCCGCGGACCCGTCGGGCACCGCCGCGGCCCGCTGCGCGACGAGCACCAGCCACCGGGTGGGCCAGCCGGCCAGCCACACCAGCCCGTCCGCGAGGAGCGGCAGCGGCACACCGACGACGGCGGCGAGCAGCCCGAGCACGGTGGCTGCCGGGACCGCGGGCGCCGCGAGCAGGTTCGCCGGCAGGGACACCAGGCTCACCGTCCCCGACAGCCCGGCGACGATCGGCGCCGTCACCACGCCGGCCGCGGCGCTGACGGCGACCGCGTCGGCGAGGAGAGACGAGCAGCCGCGCTCGCGCAGCCGCCGGGACCACCCGGGCGCCAGTAGCACGATGCCGGCCGTGGCGGTCACCGACAGCGCGAAACCGGGGTCGCGCGCCAGCCCGGGGTCGAGGAGGAGCAGCACGCACACCGCCCCGCCGAGCGCCGGCACCGCCGCACGGGACCGCCCGGAGGCCAGCGCCAGCAACGTGACCGCGCCCATGGCGGCCGCACGCAGGACGCTGGGGCTCGGACGGGCGAGGACCACGAAGCCGATGAGCGCCAGACCGGCGACCACCGCCTGCACGCGCCGGTCCACCGCCCTCCGCCGCAGCGGCCGGAGCACGCCCGCCAGGACGATCGCGACGTTCGCCCCCGACACGGCGGTGAGGTGCGACAGCCCGGCCCGCCGGAAGTCGTCCTCGAGCACCGGATCCATCGCCGCGGTGTCGCCGACGACGAGGCCGGGCAGCAGGCCCGCCGGCAGCGGATCGAGCACCCGGCGTGCCGAGGCGGCCAGACCCTCCCGGAGGCTGCCGGCGGTCCGCTGCAGGCGGCCGGGCTCCCCCACCGGAACGGGCGGCCCGCGCGCGGACAGCACCGCGACCGCGGTGTCCCCCTCCTCCGGTGAGGAGAAACCCACCCGCACCCGGGCGGCCTGGCCCGGGAGCAGGTCGCGCCAGTCGTCCGCGGGTCCGAAGAGGACCACCTCCTCGTTGAGGTGATGGGTCACGTCCCGCTCCACCAGGCGGGTCACGGTCGCGTCGGCGACGACCCGTTGCTGGCCAGGGCTCCTCAGCACGTGGGGGTCGCCGTCGAGCTCGAGCACCACCCACGCGGTCCGCTCCGCCTCGGCCGCCGCCCGGAGCGGAGATGCCTCCCGCGCCACGCCGCGCACCCCGGTCGTGGCGGAGGAGACGGCGAGACCGGCCAGGAGAGCCAGCAGGACGCCCGCGGCCGTCCCGCGGCTCCGCCCGACGAGCGCGGCGAGGAGGCACGCCGCCACGCACGTCCAGGCCAGCGTGCTCGGCGCGACCAGCGGAGCTGCCAGCGTGGTGACCCAGATCGCGGCTGCCACGGGCACGAGCCGCAGGTCCAGCCAGCGCCAGCGCTGCCACTGCCCGGTGCTCACACCTGCACCAGCTCGGCCAGCTCCGCGGCGATCGCCGGGCCGATGCCGGGCACGTCGTCCAGCTCCTCCACGCTGCGGAACGGGCCCTGCGACTCCCGGTGGTCCACGATGCGCTGGGCGAGCACCGGCCCGATGCCGGGCAGTGCGTCCAGCTCGGCGACCCCGGCGGCGTTGAGGTCGACCAGCCCGCCGTCGGCGGCGCCCGAGGTCGTGCCGCCCGCTGGGGCCGGAGCGCCGACGGCGAGCTGCTCGCCATCGGCGACCACCGCCGCGAGGTTGACCGATGCGGGATCCGCCTCGGGCAGCAGCCCGCCGGCGGCCGCGATCGCGTCAGCGACGCGGGCGCCGGTCGGGAGGGTGACCAGCCCCGGCCGGACGACCTGGCCGACGACGGAGACGACGACGGTCGCCGTGGTCTCCGCGACCTCGCCCACCGCCGTCGTGGACGGTGCGGCGGAGGTCGTCACCGGCGCGCCGTCGGCGGGCTCCACCCGTGGCCGGTCCCACCACGTCCACCCGGCCAGCAGCAGGGCCGCCGCCAGAGCGACGGCCCAGAGGGAGCGGGCGCCGGGCCGGCCCGGGTCCCATCGCGCCTCCCGGCCGGGAGCGCGGTGCCTGCCGATGCCCGGCGGCAGCCCGGCATCCGTCCCGTCCGTGTCCGGGGGGATCGGCGTCGTGAGGTCGTCGTCGCCCGGCCACCCGCCTGGGGAGGGGTCGTCGTCCACCTCGTCGGGGACCCAGCCCCCGTGGTGGTCCCGCTCGTCCAGCAGCCGCCTGAGACGTGCACGGATGACGTCGGCGTCGTCGCTGCGGCGGGAGGAGAGGCGCACGGCGCGACGCTAGGAACCGGGCGCCCCGGGATCCCAGCTCGGCGAGGATCTGTGGACGGGCGCGGCCGTTGTGGACGACGGCCGGCGCGCTGGCGGGGGGAGGCGACACCCTGCCGCGCATGCCGTCCGCATTCCTGCGCTCAGTCCTCTTCCGGCTCCTGCCAGAACGGCGCCACCACGATGCCGACCGCTCCCGGCCCGACGTGCGCGCCGATGGCGGCCCCCAGCTCGCTGACGTGCAGCTCCCGCAGCTGCGGCAGGCGGTCCCGGAGCTCGGCGGCGAGCCGGTCGGCCTTCTCGGCCGCGGCGAGGTGGTGGACCGCGACCGACACCGGCCCCTGGCCGGCCGCCTCGACCGCCCGCTGGACGAGCCGGTTCATCGCCCGGGCTGTCGTCCGCACCTTCTCCAGGGAGACGACGCGGCCGTCCTGGACGTGCAGCACCGGCTTGACCGCGAGCGCCGAGCCGAGCAGGGCGGCCGCGTTGCCGATCCGCCCGCCCCGGCGCAGGTGCTCGAGCGTCTCGACCACGAAGAACGTGCGCGTGGCGTCCGCGGTCTCCTGCGCGGTGCGCGCGACGGTCGCCGCGTCGGCGCCGGCCGCGGCGGACCGGGCGGCCGCGAGGACGGCGAACCCGGTGCCCATCGCCGCCGACCGCGAGTCGACGACGGTGACGACGTGCTCCCCCAC
Source organism: Blastococcus sp. SYSU D00922 (assembly GCF_054050495.1). NCBI lineage: Bacteria > Bacillati > Actinomycetota > Actinomycetes > Geodermatophilales > Geodermatophilaceae > Blastococcus > Blastococcus sp. SYSU D00922. The sequence continues at coordinate 201,514 of NZ_JBJGZL010000006.1, read as the reverse complement.
CTGCGAGGCGGCCAGCCGGGCGGCGTCCCACGTGCTGGAGAGCTCCGAGGACAGGTGGACGGAGACCAGCTGCTCCGCCCCCGCGTCGAGCGCCTTGCGATAGGCCGCGACGAAGTCACCGGGCGTCGGTCGCGAGGTGGAGACGGCCTGCCCGCGCACCGACAGGGTGCGGGCCACCTCGTCGGGCCGGATGTCCCAGCCCTCGCGCCCGGAGCGCCCGGGGAGGACCACGTACAGCGGCACGACGTGGATGCCGTAGCCCTCGGTCAGCTCGTCGGGGAGGTAGGCCGACGAATCGGTGACGACGGCGACGGGCACCCGGCGAGGCTAGCCCGCGGCTCCGGCAGATCGACGGGAGCGCGCGGTGCACCGGTGCGGCGTCGTGGCCTCAGACGGCGTCAGCGTCGCCCGGCGGCGGAGGGGCGGCTCCCTCGGGCGTCGCCACCGCGTCGGCGGGCGCCACCGGACCGGCGCCCTCGAGCCGGGCCCCGGGACGCGGCTGCACCGTGCTGTTGTGCCGGAGCAGGCGCCAGCGTCCGCCCTGGACGGCCAGCTCGCTCCATGCGCAGTTGGCCAGGGGTCCGAGGAACCGGCGGTGCTCGGGACCGAGGCCGACCAGGCGCTCGATCAGCCGTCCCGCGGTGCCCCCGTGCGTCACGACGACGGCGACGGCCGCGGCAGGCAGGTCGGCGAGCGCCGCCACCGCCCGCTCGCCGACAGCCGCAGGCTCCTCGCCGCCGCGACCGAGCACCTGACGCCCCGCGGTCCAGTCGGCGTACTGCTCGGGGAAGCGCTCGGCCACCTCCGCCCGGGTGAGCCCCTCCCAGGAGCCCATGCCGTGCTCGCGCAGCCGCTCGTCGAGCCGCACCTCGACGCCGAGGAGCGCAGCCAGGGTCCGCGCTGTCTCCGCCGCCCGGTCCAGGTCGCTGGACACCACGACGGTGTCCCGCGGGGGCAACCCCGCGGCGACGTAGGGGGCGGCCGCGGCGGCCTGCCGGCGGCCGGTGGCGTCCAGGGGCGGGTCGAGCTGGCCCTGGAAGCGACCTTCGGCGTTCCACTCGGTGCGGCCGTGCCGCCAGAGGACCAGCCGCGGGACCGGGAGGGCGGGCAGGGCTTCCCCGCTCACCGGCCGGTGGGCTCCCCGTCGGCCGACGGACCGCCGTCGGATCCCGCGGCGCTGCCGGCCTCCGGGGAGGCGCTGTCGACGAACGGGATGGTCGGGCAGTCCTTCCAGAGGCGCTCGAGGGCGTAGTACGCGCGCTCCTCGGCGTGCTGCACGTGCACGACGACGTCGACGAAGTCGAGCAGCACCCAGCGTGCCTCCGCGACACCTTCGCGGCGGACCGGCTTGATGCCGTGCTGGCGGAGCCGCTCCTCCACCTCGTCGACGATCGACTGCACCTGGCGCTCGTTGGGCGCCGAGGCCAGCACGAAGGCGTCGGTGATGGCGAGCCGGTCGCTCACGTCGACGATCGACACGTCGGTGGCGAGCTTGTCCGCAGCCGCCTGAGCGGCGAGCAGCGCGGTGTCCCGCGCCTCGGCCGAGGCGGTCATCGGGGTACCTCCTGGAGGGAGTCGTTCGTGGGGTGGATGGCGGGCGGGCGGGCGCCGTCGACGGGAGCCCGCCGGGGGCCCTCGCGGTAGAGGCCGCGCTTCTCGATGTACTGCACGACCCCGTCGGGGACGAGGTACCAGACGGGCATGCCGCGCCCGACCCGGCCGCGGCAGTCGGTCGAGCTGATCGCGAGCGCGGGCACCTCGACGAGGCTGACCACGCCCTCGGGCAGGTGGGCGTCGGCGAGGTGGAAGCCGGGGCGGGTCACCCCGATGAAGTGCGCCAGCTCGAAGAGCCGCTGGTTGTCCCGCCAGCTGACGATCTGGGACAGGGCGTCCGCGCCGGTGATGAAGAACAGCTCGGCATCGGGTCGCTGCTGGTGCAGGTCGGTCAGGGTGTCGATCGTGTAGGTCGGACCGCCGCGGTCGATGTCCACCCGGCTCACGGAGAACCGGGGGTTGGACGCGGTGGCGATGACCGTCATGAGGTAGCGGTCCTCCGCCGGGCTGACCTCGCGGTCGCTCTTCTGCCAGGGCTCACCCGTGGGCACGAAGATGACCTCGTCGAGGCCGAACAGCCCGGCGACCTCGCTGGCGGCGACGAGGTGACCGTGGTGGATGGGATCGAACGTCCCACCCATGATCCCGACCCGGCCGCCTGCCACCGCACGAGCGTATCCGGGACCACCGGAGCCGGCCCCGGCGGACCGGCCCCGGCCGGCGGTTCCGGAGCCCACCGGACGGCAGGCGCCGGAACCGCCACGACCGGCTCCCCCGTGCAGCCGGTCGCAGTCCAGGCCGTGCGTCGTCGCACGGATCCAGCGGCGCGGTCAGCTGCCCCGGCGCCGCGCTGACCAACGCGGCACCCGGCGATGGGTTACGGCTCTCCGGCGTGTCGCCTTGTGGTCATCGGCACAAGCGGTCTGCGGACCGAGTGGAGGAGTCGACGAAGCCACACGTCGACTTGTCGTCGAGGACGCCGAGCGCGGACCTCAGAGGGTCGTCACGAACTCCGCCAGCTGCGCGGCGTTGCGGCACTCGACCATGTCGATGACCTCGCCGTACCGGTTGGCGGCCGAGTCGCCGCTCCCCCACAGCCGCTGCGGCTCGGGGTTGAGCCAGTGGGCCGACCGCGACCGGCGCACCAGGTCGGCCAGCACGGGCAGGCCCGGCGGGCGGTAGTTGGTGCGGCCGTCCCCCAGCACGAGCAGCGAGGTCTTCGGCCCGACGGCCGACGCCCAGCGGTCGGCGAACACCTCGAACGCCGTGCCGTAGTCGCTGTGCCCGTCGAACCCGACCACGTCGGCCTCGCGGCCGATCCGCGCCACGGCATCCACGACGTCCGCGCCGGGGCGGAAGAAGCGGGTCACCTCGTCGGTCGTGTCCACGAACGCGAAGGCCCGCACTCCGGTGAAGTGCTCGCGCAGCGCCTGCGTGAGCATCAGCGTGAAGTGGCTGAAGCCGGCCACCGAGCCGCTCACGTCGCACAGGACGACCAGCTCCGGCTTGTGCACCTTGCGCGGCCGGTGGTGGGTCACCACCGGCACCCCGCCGGTCCCCAGCGACGCGCGCACCGTCTTGCGGAAGTCCAGCCGGCCCTCCCGGCCCAGCCGCCGCCGCGCGGACAGCCGCACCGCCAGCCGCCGCGCCAGCGGGGCGACGGCCCGGCGCAGCTCGGCCAGGTCCGCGGACTGGGCACGCAGGAAGTCCACCTGGTCGGCCAGCGGGCGGACCGCGTTCTTCGCGACCTTGTCCCGCCCCTTCTCGGCCGCGGTGCGCCGCCGCACCTCCGACTCGATCGCCGCCCGCAGCGCCGTCAGCCGCTCGCGGATCGTCTGCCGGGCCACCTGCTCGGCCAACCCCCCGCGGTCGCCCTCGGCCAGCAGGCCGGCCAGCAGCTGCGACACGAGCGTGTCCGGCGAGAGCGCCCGCAGCACGCGGTAGCTGAAGTACGACTGGCCCGACGGCGAGGGCTGCCCACGGCCGAGCAGCTCCACGGCCTCGCGCGCGAACCGGCGCAGCGCCTCCGGGTCGCCCTCCAGGAGCAGCCGGAGCAACTGCTCGCGCATCATCGCGGCCAGGTCGACGCCGTCGTCCCCGGGCACGTCGAGCGTGGACTCGGGCGCCTCGCCGCCGGCGTCGCCGTCCGGCTCGTCGTCGTCCTCCACCGGCCGCGGCCGGTCGGTCAGCGGCCACCACAGGTCGAACAGCACGTCGTAGGTCGGTCGCTGCGCCGCCCGCTGGAGCAGCACCGCGGCCAGGCCGTGCCGGAGCTGCTCGCGGTCGAGCAGGTCGACGACGGTGAGGATCTCCGCGGCGTCCACGGCCTGGCTGATCCCGACCGGGATCCCGGCCTCGCGGACCGCCCGGACGAACCCGTCGAGGTGCCCGGCGAGCCCGCCGGGCTCCACGCGCGCGGCCGGGGCGGCCATCAGTTGAGCCGCAGCTCGGCGGCGGCCCGGTCCTGGTCGCTGGCGTGCTTGAGCACGACACCCAGCGTCGAGCGCACCGCGGTCTCGTCGAGGGTGTCCAGCCCCAGCTCGAGCAGGGTCTGCGCCCAGTCGAGCGTCTCGGAGATCGACGGCGACTTCTTCAGCTCCAGGGCCCGCATCGCCCGGACGGTCCGCACGAGCTGCTCGGCCAGGCCCGGGGCCAGGTCGGGCACCCGCGACAGGACGATCTCCCGCTCGCGCTCGGCGGTCGGGTAGTCCAGCGCCAGGTAGAGGCAGCGGCGCTTGAGCGCCTCGGACAGCTCGCGGGTGGCGTTGGAGGTGAGCACCACCATCGGCCGCCGGGCCGCCGTCACCGTGCCGAGCTCGGGGATGGTCACCTGGAAGTCCGACAGCACCTCCAGCAGCAGCCCCTCGACCTCGACGTCGGCCTTGTCGGTCTCGTCGATCAGCAGCACGGTCGGCTCGGTGCGCCGGATCGCGGTCAGCAGCGGGCGGGAGAGCAGGAACTCCTCGCCGAAGATGTCGTCGTGGACGGTGTTCCAGTCCGCACCGTCGGTGCCCTGCGACGCCTGGATGCGCAGCAGCTGCTTCTTGTAGTTCCACTCGTAGAGCGCCCGCGCCTCGTCCAGGCCCTCGTAGCACTGCAGCCGGATCAGCTCGGAACCCGTCGCGGTCGCCAGCGCCTTGGCCAGCTCGGTCTTGCCCGTGCCGGCCGGCCCCTCGACCAGCAGCGGCTTGCCCAGGCGGTCGGCCAGGAAGACCGTCGTCGAGATCTGGGCGTCGGGCAGGTACCCGGCTTCGGCGAGCCGCTTCTCGACGTCCCCGACCGAGGAGAACTGCGGGAACTGCGACGGCGGACGGGGCACGGGCGGGCCTTTCAGCGGATGTGGCCGTTGCCGGTCACGACGTAGGTGGTGGAGGTGAGCTCGGGCAGGCCCAGCGGCCCGCGCGCGTGCAGCTTCTGCGTCGAGATGCCGATCTCGGCGCCGAAGCCGAACTCCCCGCCGTCGGTGAACCTGGTCGAGGCGTTGACCATGACGGCGGCGGCGTCGACGCCCGCGGTGAAGGCGGCGATCGCGGCGGCGGAGTCGGCGACGATCGCCTCGGTGTGCCCGGTGCTCCACCGCTCGATGTGGTCGAGCGCCTCCTGCAGGTGGTCGACCACGCGCACCGCCATGTCCATCGACAGGTACTCGGTCGCCCAGTCCTCGTCACCGGCCGGGACGACGTCCTCGTGGGCGGCGCGGGCGGCGTCGTCGCCGTGCAGCGCGACCCCGGAACCGGCCAGCGCAGCGAGCAGCCGGGGCAGGTGCGGGTAGTCGCGGTGCACCAGCAGCGTCTCGGCCGAGTTGCAGACGCTCACCCGGTGCGTCTTGGAGTTCAGCACGACCGCCTCGGCGATCACCGGGTCGGCGGACGCGTCGACGTAGACGTGGACGTTGCCCTCGCCGGTCTCGATCACCGGCACCCGCGACTCACGGACGACGCGCTGGATCAGCGAGGCGCCCCCGCGCGGGATGACCACGTCGACCAGGCCGCGCGCGTTCAGCAGCTCGCCGACCGACGCGCGGTCGGCCGGCAGCAGCTCGACGCATCCCGCGGGCAGGCCGGCCTTCTCCGCCGTCTCGGTCAGGATCGTGACCAGCGCGGTGTTGGTGCGGAACGCCGAGGCCGAGCCGCGCAGCAGCGCCGCGTTGCCGCTCTTCAGGCACAGGCCGGCGGCGTCGACGGTCACGTTGGGCCGGGCCTCGTAGACGATGCCGACCACCCCGAGCGGCACCCGCACCTGGCGCAGCTGCAGGCCGTTGGGCAGCCGGGAGCCGCGGACGACGTCGCCGACGGGGTCGGGCAGGGCGACGAGGTCGCGGAGAGCGGCGGCGACCCCGGCCACGCGGCCGGCGTCCAGGCGCAGGCGGTCGAGCACCGACTCGGGCGTGCCGTCGGCCGCCGCGGCCGCGACGTCCTCGCCGTTGGCGGCGAGGATCTCGTCGGTGCGCTCGACCAGGGCGTCGGCCATCGCGGTCAGCGCCGCGTCCTTCACGTCGGTCGGCAGCGTGCGCAGCACCCGGGCCGCCGAGCGCGCGCGCTGCGCGGCGGCACCGATCAACGGCAGCGAGGAGACGTCGGACACGCCCGCGAGGGTACGCGGGACCTCCCCCGTCGACGCCCTCCTGCCACCGGTCGGGCGACCTATGTGAGAATGATTCCCATGAACGCTTCCGCCGTCCGCTGGACCGCCCTGACCGCGCTCTCCTCCGCCGTGCTGCTCGCGGCGGGGTGCGGCTCGGACGACGGCGGAACCGGCGGCGGCGACGGGCTCACGGTGGTCGCCGGCTTCTACCCGCTGGAGTGGGCGGCCGCGCGGGTCGGCGGCGAGCGGATCTCGGTCTCGTCCCTGACCCCGCCCGGCGCCGAGGCCCACGACCTCGAGCTCACGCCGAAGGACGTCGCGGCGGTCGGCGAGGCCGATCTGCTGGTCTACCTGGACGGGTTCCAGCCGGCCCTCGACGAGGCGGCCCACTCCGAGGGCGGCGACCACGCGTGGGACGCCGGCCAGGCGGCCGACCTGGTCGCCCCGGAGGAGCACGCTGAGCACGAGGAGGGGGAGCACGCCGAGGAGGACGGGCACGAGCACGGCGACGAGACGATCGACCCGCACTTCTGGCTCGACCCCACCCGGCTCGCCTCGGTCGGCGACGCCCTGGCCGAGCGCCTCACCGAGCTGGACCCGGACGGCGCCGCCACCTACGAGGAGAACGCGGACGCCCTCCGTGCCGACCTGGAGGGCCTCGACGCCGAGATGGAGGCCGGGCTGGCCGGCTGCACCGTCGACACCCTGGTCACCGGCCACGACGCCTTCGGCTACCTGGCCGACCGCTACGGTCTCGAGGTGGTCGGCATCAGCGGGCTGAGCCCCTCCCAGGAGCCCGACCCCTCGCAGCTCGCCGAGATCGCGACGCTGGTCCGCGAGCGCGGCGTCACGACCGTCTACACCGAGACCCTCGTGGATCCCGCCGTCGCCGAGACCGTCGCCGACGAGGCCGGCGTGCGGACCGCCGTCCTCGACCCGATCGAGGGGCTCACCGACGAGTCGCAGGGCGAGGACTATCTCCAGGTGATGCGCGCGAACCTCGCCACCCTGCAGGAAGGCCAGTCCTGCTCATGACGCCCCCCGACCGGCCGGCGATCCGGCTCCACGACGCGACCATCGGCTACGACGACGTGCCGATCGTGCAGGGCGTCGACCTGACCGTGCGCCACGGCGAGGCGGTCGCCGTTCTCGGCTCGAACGGGTCGGGGAAGACCACCCTGGCGCGCGGGCTGCTCGGGCTCGCCCCGGTCCTGGGCGGCGAGGTCGAGCTGCTCGGCTCGCCCGTCGGCCGGCTCCACGAGCGGGGCCGCGTCGGCTACGTGCCGCAGCGGCACACCGTCAGCGGCGCCGTCCCGGCCACCGTCCGCGAGGTCGTCTCCGTCGGCCGGCTGGCCCGGCTCGGCCTGTTCCGCCGCCTCGGTGCCGCCGACCGCGCGGCCGTCGGCGACGCGGTGGCCGCCGTCGGCCTGGCCGACCGCATGGAGGAGCCGGTCGCGTCGCTCTCGGGCGGGCAGCAACGGCGCGTGCTGGTCGCGCGGGCGCTGGCCGCCCAGCCGGAGCTGCTGATCATGGACGAGCCGACGGCGGGGGTCGACGCCCCCAGCCAGCACGCGCTCGCCGAGGTGCTCGCCCGGGTCTCCGCCGCCGGGACCACGCTCGTCGTCGTCACCCACGAGAGCGGTCCGCTGGCCGGCGTGCTGACCCGCGCGGTCGTCGTCGACCAGGGCCGCATCTCCTACGACGGCCCGCTGGCCGGCGCCGAACGAGGCCACCGCCACGACGACGCCCACTGCGGCCCGGGCGAGGAGCCGGCGCGGGGCTACCGCCTCGACCAGCCCACGGTGGCGGCACGGACCCGGGGGCGCTGACGTGGAGATCCTCGAGTACGGCTTCATGCAGCGCGCGCTGCTCGCCTCGCTGATGGTGGGGCTGGTCGCGCCCGCCGTCGGCATCTTCCTGGTGCAGCGCCGGCTGTCGCTGCTCGGCGACGGCCTCGGCCACGTCGCGCTCACCGGCGTCGGCATCGGCGTCCTGACCTCGACCGCCCCGGTGGGCGCCGCGCTGGTCGCGGCCGTGCTGGGCGCGGTGCTCATCGAGCTGGTCCGGGCACGCGGTCGCACCAGCGGCGACGTCGCCCTCGCCGTCCTCTTCTACGGCGGCATCGCCGGCGGCGTGGTGCTGCTCAGCCTCGCGCCGCGCGGACAGGCGACCAACCTGGAGGCCTACCTCTTCGGCGCGATCACCACGACCAGCGGGAGCGACCTCGCCGTCTTCGCCGTCATCGCCGTGGCGGTGCTCGCCGTCGTGGGCCTGCTGGGCCAGCGGCTCTACGCGGTCAGCGACGACGAGGAGTACGCCCGCGCGGTCGGCCTGCCCGTCCTCGCCCTCAACGTCGTGCTGGCCGCCCTGGTCGCCGCGACGGTCGTGCTCTCGATGCGGGTCGTCGGCCTGCTGCTGATCAGCGCGCTGATGATCGTGCCCAGCGCGGTGGCCCAGCTGGTGGCCCGCAGCTTCCGGCAGGCGCTCTACCTGGCCTGCGCCATCGGGCTGGTGGTCAGCGTCTCGGGGACGACGGCGTCGTACTACACCGGCACGCCGTCGGGCGGGACGATCGTCCTGCTGGCCATCGCGCTGTTCCTGCTGGTGTCGGCCGCGGTCGCGCTGCGCGAGGCCACCGCCCGCCGCCGGCACCGCCGGCGCGGCGAGGTGCACGGGGCCCACCCGCACGAGCACGGGGACGGGTGCGGGCACGAGCCGGTCCCCCACGGCGACCACGTCGACTACGACCACGACGGCCACCTGCACGCCCCGCACCTGACCAGCTCGGGCGTGCACTACGACGAGCACGGAGCGGGAGGCGCACGATGAGCCTCCCCGACCAGGCCGAGGGGACGACGCGCCGTCCGAGCCGCCAGCGCAGCGCCGTGCTGGCGCTGCTCGACGGCCTCGACGGGTTCCGCAGCGCCCAGGACCTGCACGCCCTCCTGCGCCAGCGCGGCGACTCGGTGGGGCTGGCGACGGTCTACCGGGCGCTGCAGGCGCTGGTGGACGACGGCCAGGTCGACGTCCTGCGCGGCGACGACGGCGAGGCCTCCTACCGACGTTGCTCCACCGGGCACCACCACCACCTGGTCTGCCGGTCCTGCGGACGGACCGTGGAGGTCGCCGACCCGCCGGTGGAGCGGTGGGCCGCCCGCGTGGCGGCCGAGCACGGTTTCGCCGACGTCCAGCACCAGCTCGAGGTCTTCGGCACCTGCGCCGCCTGCGTGGCCGAGCGCTGACCTCAGCGGTCGCGCAGGGCCCGCAGCGCGGTCTTGCGCGCCTCGCCGGTGAGCCGGTCGAGGAACAGCTTGCCGTCCAGGTGGTCGACCTCGTGCTGGAGGCAGCGGGCCATGAGCCCCGAGCCCTCCAGCCGCAGCGGCTTGCCGTGGACGTCGAAGCCCTCGACCACCGCGTGCATCGCCCGGACCGTGGGCGCCCAGATGCCGGGCACCGACAGGCAGCCCTCGTCGCCGTCCTGCGTCTCCTCGGAGAGCTCCACGATGACCGGGTTCACCATGTGCCCGATCACGCCGTCGATGTTGTAGGAGAACGCGCGCAGCCCGACGCCGATCTGCGGTGCGGCCAGCCCCGCGCGGCCCGGGTGGTCGACGGTCTCCAGCAGGTCGCGCACGAGCGCGGCGAGGTCGCGGTCGAAGGCCTTCACCTCGTCGCTGGGGGTGCGCAGCACCGGGTCGCCGACTTCGCGGATGGGACGAACTGTCACGCCAGGCAGTCTCTCAGCCCGTGATCAGCGCCTGATCAGCACCATCTCGTCGCGGTGGACGACCTCGCGGCGGTGCTCGGGCGCGAGGTCGCCGGTCTTGCGGCCGAGCAGCGCGGGCATCTCCCGCGCGTCGTAGGCGACCAGCCCGCGGGCGACGACGGCGCCGTCCGGACCGACGAGCTCCACCGGGTCGTCGGCGAGGAAGTCGCCGACGACGCCGGTGATGCCCGCGGCCAGAAGGGACGCGTGCCGCTCGCGGACCGCCCGGACCGCGCCCTCGTCGAGCAGCACCCGGCCGCGGGGGCGGCTGGCGTAGCGCAGCCAGAACTGGCGGGCGCTGGGCCGCCGGCCCATCGGCTCGAACAGCGTGCCCACCTGCTCGCCGGCGAGCGCGGCGGCGGCCTGCGGGGTGGAGGTGACCACGACCGGCACGCCCGCGTGGGCGGCGATGAAAGCGGCCTCGACCTTGGTTGCCATGCCCCCGGTGCCGACGCCGTTGCGCTTGGCGGTGCCGAGGGTGACCGCGGCCAGGTCGTCCGGCGAGGAGACGGTGTCGACCAGCTGCGCCGGGCCGATCCGGGGGTCGCCGTCGTAGACGCCGTCGACGTCGGACAGCAGCACCAGCGCGTCGGCCTGCGCCACGTGCGCCACCAGCGCGGCCAGCCGGTCGTTGTCGCCGAACCGGATCTCCTCGGTGGCGACGGTGTCGTTCTCGTTGACGATCGGCAGCGCGCCCAGCGCGAGCAGCCGCTCCATCGTCTGGTGGGCGTTGCGGTAGTGGCTGCGGCGGGTGAGGTCGTCGGCGGTCAGCAGCACCTGGCCGACCGTGATGTCGTGCGTGGAGAACGCGTCGGCGTAGGTCTGCACCAGCCGCAGCTGGCCGACGCTCGCCGCGGCCTGCGCCGTGGCCAGGTCTCGCGGCCGGCCCGCGACCCCGAGCGGGGCGAGACCGGCGGCGATGGCCCCGGAGGACACCAGCACGACCTCGCGGCCCTGCGCCCGGACGGCGGCCAGGACGTCGACGAGCGCCGACAGGCGGGCGGGGTCCAGCCCACCGGGGAGGGTGGTCAGCGACGAGGACCCGACCTTGACGACGACCCGGCGGGCGCCCGCGATCCGCTCCCGGGCGCTCACCGCGCGTCGTCCGGGAGGTCGTCGTCCGTCCAGCCGTCCTCGCTGAGCTCGTAGGGCGTGCGGCGGGCCTTCTTGGCGGCCAGCCGCTCCTGGGCGCGGATGCGGTGCGGCGCGTCGATGCGCGCGTCGGTGCCGCGGCCGCCCAGGCCCGCGGACTCCTCGACGGTGAGCGTGCCGGCGGGCAGGGTCGGCACCCAGTCGAACGTGACGCCGCCGATCGTGACGGCGTCGCCCTCGACGGCGCCGGCCTTGGCCAGCTCCTCCTCGACGCCGAGCCGGTTGAGCCGGTCGGCGAGGAAGCCGACCGCCTCGTCGTTGGTGAAGTCGGTCTGCCGGACCCAGCGCTCCGGCTTCACGCCGCGCACCACGAAACCGTCGGTGTACTCGGTGTCGCGCTCGACGGTGAAGCCCGAGTCGTCCACGGCCTTCGGCGTGACCGTGACCCGCGCCGGCTCCATCGGGGGCAGGCTCGCCCGGTGCTCCTCGACGGCGGCGGCGAGGGCGAAGCCGAACTCCTTGAGCCCCTCGCCCGTGGCCGCGCTGACCGGGTAGACGTCCAGGCCGCGCTTTTCCAGCGTGCCGCGCACCAGGTCGACCAGGTCGCGGGCGTCGGGCACGTCGATCTTGTTCAGGACGGCGATCCGGAGCCGGCCCACGAGGTCGAGCTCCTCGCCGCCGTACTCGGCGAGCTCGTGCTCGAGGGCCTCGATGTCGCTCTCCGGGTCGCGGCCGGGCTCCATCGTCGCCATGTCGACGACGTGCACCAGGACGGCGCAGCGCTCGACGTGGCGGAGGAACTGCACGCCCAGGCCCTTGCCGGTGGAGGCACCCGGGATCAGGCCCGGGACGTCGGCCATCGTGTAGACGGTGTCACCGGAGCGGATCACGCCGAGGTTGGGCACCAGCGTGGTGAACGGGTAGTCGGCGATCTTCGGGCGGGCCGAGGACATCGCCGCGATCAGCGACGACTTGCCCGCCGAGGGGAACCCGACCAGGCCGACGTCGGCGATGCTCTTGAGCTCGATGACGGCGTCGAACGCCTCGCCGTCCTCGCCGAGCAGCGCGAAGCCGGGCGCCTTGCGGCGGGCGTTGGCCAGGGCGGCGTTGCCGAGCCCACCCTTGCCGCCCTTGGCCAGCACCACGCGGGTACCGGCACCGACGAGGTCGGCGATGACCCGGCCGTCGGGGGTGCTGACCACCGTGCCGGCCGGGACCTTGAGGACCTTGTCCTCGCCCTTGGCGCCGTGCCGGTTGCTGCCCTCGCCCGGGCGGCCGTTGCCGGCCTTCTGGTGCGGGCGGTGGTGGAAGTCCAGCAGCGTGTGCACGCTGGGGTCGACCTCGAGGACGACGTCCCCGCCGTCCCCACCGTTGCCGCCGTCGGGACCGCCGAGCGGCTTGAACTTCTCGCGGTGGATCGAGGAGACGCCGTGGCCGCCGTTGCCGGCCGCCACGTGCACCACGACGCGATCGACGAATGCGGCCATGTGTCAGCTACCCCTGGAGACGCCACGAGCGCACGGGCCGGCCGGCCCGTGCGCTCGTGAGCGGTTGGATCGAGTGATCAGGCCTCGACGGCCGAGATGGAGACGGTCTTGCGTCCCCGCCGCGTGCCGAAGGTGACCGCACCGGCCTCGAGCGCGAACAGCGTGTCGTCGCCACCGCGACCGACACCCAGGCCCGGGTGGAAGTGGGTGCCGCGCTGGCGGACGATGATCTCGCCGGCCTTGACGACCTGGCCGCCGAAACGCTTCACGCCGAGGCGCTGCGCGTTGGAGTCACGACCGTTGCGGGACGACGATGCGCCCTTCTTGTGTGCCATGTCGGCGTCAGCCCTTCGAGATGTCGCGGACCACGACGCTGGTCAGGGGCTGACGGTGCCCCTGCCGCTTGTGGTAGCCGGTCTTGTTCTTGAACTTGTGGATGCGGATCTTCGGGCCCTTGCCGTGCTCGACGATCTCGCCGGTCACGGTCACCTTGGCCAGGGTCGCCGCGTCGCTGGTGACGGTGTCGCCGTCCACCAGCAGGATGGCCGGGAGAGCGACCGTGTCGCCCGCGGCGCCGGCCAGGCGGTTGATCGTGAACGTGTCGCCCACGGCCACCTTGTGCTGGCTGCCACCGGCCTTCACCACTGCGTACACCACTGACTCCTCGTTGCTCTTCTTGTCTAGCTCTTGTTCCGGCGCGCAGACCGGAGCGACGCCGGGTGCTGGACGGGCTGCGTTCGCCTGACCCGGCGGCACCCTGGGGCGCCCGCGCGGTGGCGGTGCAACCCGACCAGCGTACCTGAGGGCGCTACGCCGGTCGACGTGACCTGTGCGGCGTCAGGACACCGGCGGTCCCGCCGGGCGGCTGGCCGCCCGGCGACGACGGGGACGCGCGGCGGCTTCGGCCGGTTCGGGGGCCGCGACGGCCTGCTCCTCCACCGGGGGCTGCTCCGCGGCGGGGGTCTCGACGGGGGCGACCTCGGCCGCAGCGACGACCGTCGCCTCGGCGTCGGCCTCCGGGGCAGCCGGCTCGGCCGCTGCCTCGGGAGCCGCATCCGCGGGGGTCTCGACGGCGGGGGCCTCCTCCGCCTCCGCGTCGGTACCGGCGATCACCGCGGCGTCCTCGGCGGCCCGCTCCTCCCCCGACTGGCCGCGGCCGCGGCGGCCGCGGTTGCGGCGTCCACCGCTGCGGCCGCCCTCGGGGGCGTCGCCGTCCCCGGTGTCGGCCGCGGGCTCCTCGGGCGCGGCGACGGTCTCGCCGGCGTCCTTGGCCTGGTCCTTGGGCTGGTCCTTCGCCGCGTCGCGCGGGCCGGAGCGGTCGCGACGGCCGTTGCCGCCGCCGTTGCTCCCGGCGCCGTTCCCGCCCCCGCTGCCGTTCCCGCCGCCCCGGCGCTTCTCGTCGACCGGGTCGGTGCTGACGATGACACCCCGGCCGCGGCAGTGCTCGCACGGCTCGGAGAAGACCTCGAGCAGGCCCTGGCCGACCCGCTTGCGGGTCATCTGCACCAGGCCGAGCGAGGTGACCTCGGCGACCTGGTGCTTGGTGCGGTCGCGACCCAGGCACTCGGTGAGCCGCCGCAGCACGAGGTCGCGGTTGCTCTCGAGGACCATGTCGATGAAGTCGATGACGATGATGCCGCCGATGTCGCGCAGCCGGAGCTGGCGGACGATCTCCTCGGCCGCCTCCATGTTGTTGCGCGTGACGGTCTGCTCGAGGTTGCCGCCCGACCCGACGAACTTGCCGGTGTTGACGTCGACGACGGTCATGGCCTCGGTGCGGTCGATCACAAGCGACCCGCCGGAGGGCAGCCACACCTTGCGGTCGAGCGCCTTGGCCAGCTGCTCGTCGATGCGCAGGTCGTGGAAGACGTCGCCGGTGCCGGTGTAGCGGGTCAGCCGGCCGACCAGCTCCGGGGAGACGTGGGCGACGTAGGCCTCGACGGTGTCCCAGGCGTCGTCGCCGGAGACGACGAGCTCCTTGAAGTCCTCGTTGAAGACGTCGCGGATGACCCGGATCGCGAGGTCCGGCTCGCCGTAGAGCAGGGTCGGCGCGCTGCTCGAGGTCTCCGCCTTCTTCTGGATGACCTCCCACTGCGCGGTCAGCCGGTTGACGTCGCGGGTGAGCTCCTCCTCCGAGGCGCCCTCCGCGGCGGTCCGGATGATGACGCCGGCGTCCTCGGGGACGATCTTCTTGAGGATGTCCTTGAGCCGCTGGCGCTCGGTGTCGGGCAGCTTCCGGCTGATGCCGGTCATGGAGCCACCGGGCACGAAGACCAGGAAGCGGCCGGGCAGGTTGATCTGCTGCGTCAGCCGGGCGCCCTTGTGGCCGATCGGGTCCTTGGTGACCTGGACGAGCACCTTGTCGCCGGACTTGAGCGCGGTCTCGATCGAGCGCTGCTTGCCCGAGAGGCCGGCGGCGTCCCAGTTGACCTCGCCGGCGTAGAGGACGGCGTTGCGCCCCTTGCCGATGTCGACGAACGCCGCCTCCATGCTGGGCAGCACGTTCTGCACCCGGCCGAGGTAGACGTTCCCGGCGAAGGACGTCGCCGACGCCTGCGTCACGTAGTGCTCGACGAGGATGTCGTCCTCGAGGACGGCGATCTGCGTCCGCTCGCCGCGCTGGCGGATGACCATCTTGCGGTCCACGGCCTCGCGGCGGGCGAGGAACTCGCTCTCGGTGAGGATCGGCGCGCGGCGGCGACCGGTGTCCCGGCCGTCCCGGCGGCGCTGGCGCTTGGCCTCGAGGCGGGTGGAGCCGGAGACGCCGCGGACGTCGTCGTCGCTGGTGAGCCGGCCGTTGCGGCCGGCGCGCTCGGGACGGTCGTCGTCGTCGGAGTCGTCGCTCCCGGCCTCGCCGGATCCCCCGCTGCCGCTGCGGCGACGGCGGCGCCGGCGGCGGCGGGTGCTGGACGTGCCCTCGGCCTCGTCGGTGTCGGACTCGCCGGAGTCGTCGGAGGACTCGGCGTCCTCCTCGTCCTCGTCGGCGTCGGAACTGTCCTCGGCGGAGTCCTCGTCGCCGCTGTCCTCCCCGGAGCGGCCACGGCCGCGGCCGCGACGGCCCCGGCGGCGGCGCCGGCTCCCGGTGCCGCCTTCCTCGCGGTCCTCCGCCTCGTCGGCGTCGGCGTCCTCGGTGTCGGCGTCCTCGGTCTCGTCACCGGCTTCGTCGGCGTCGGCCGGGGCCGGGCGGCGGCGGGAGCGGCTGCGGCGGGGCCGCGGCGGCGCGTCGGACTCGAGGTCGTCGTCCTCGTCGACGGCCGGCTCGTCGACGACCTCGGGCTCCGCGGCCTCGACCGGACGGCGGCTGCGGCGCCGCGGGGCGGGCGGCGCGTCCACCTCGCTGGGCGCCACGAAGCTCACGAACGCCGGGGCCACCGGCGCGGGAGCGGGGGCGGGCGCCTCGACGGAGTCGGGGTCGGCGGCGATGACCGAGCGGGTGGCCCGGCGGCGCGGCCGGGCCACGACGGCGGTCGGCTCGGGCGAGCTGAAGGCGGTGGCGAAGCGGGGCAGCTCCGGCTCCGGCTCGTGCTCCTCCTCGGGCTCCGGCTCCGGCTCGGGCTCCGGCTCGGCGGCGGCCTGGGCCTCGCCGTCCTCGGGGACGGAGGAGTCCTCCGAGACGGCGGGGACCTCGGTCACCTCGTCGTCCCGGGTCGTCTCTCCGGTGGTGCTGGTGGTGTCGTCATCGGCCACGAGGGCTGGTCTCCTCATGTGCTCCCGGGCGCCGATCGGATGACTGGCGGCCGCGCAGGAGCACGGGTTGGGCGGGGCGGGCCGCCTCACGGGTTTCGGCGGGTGTGGCTCGTCCTGCGGAAGTCTGTTGTCGGCCTCCGCGCGGCGGTTGCCGCGGCGGGAGCCGCACTGCGGTGGTGCCCGTCCCGGCCGGGGGCCGGTCCGGTACTGCGGGTCTGGCGGTGGTGCGGTGGTCTGGTGGGTCCGGGCCGGGTGGCCCGGATCCGGGGCGCGTCACGCCTGGCAGCCGTGGCGCTCGACGGCGGGAGGCCACCGGGGATCCGCCTGGTCAGATCGCCGCGTGCTCCCGGAGGGGGCGCGCCGCGCGGTCGGGACCGAGCGGATCGGCCACGGTCCCGGTGTCGTCGAGCCGGCCCTGCGCCTCACGCACGGCCCGGGGAGGCAACGGCGGGTGCAGGTCGGCGACGGCAGCCAGGGCGGCCAACACGTCGTCAGGTCGTACAGCGGGCGTCAGCTGCCGGACGACCATGTGCAGTATGGCACAACCTGCCTCCTCGCCCGCCGACGCGCTGGCGACGGACGCGCGGGCGTCGATGTCCTTGAGGCCGTTCTTCGTCCGCTTGGCGACGGTGACGACGTCGCGGGAGAGGAACTCCGCGACCGCGGTCGCCAGCTCGGCCGGGACGACGCCGGGCAGCTCGACCCGCCAGACCGAGGTGTCGATGCGGTCGGCCAGCGACCCCGTGCCCTCGGCCGCCTCCACGCACTCGAGGATCGCCACCTCGTCGGGCAGCGAGGCGTCGAGCGCGGCGCGCACCGCCTCGGGGTCGCAGGCCACCGCCAGGCCGATCTCCACGTACTCGGCCTCGCTCGCCGCACCCGTCGGCGCCGCCCCGATGTAGGAGATCTTCGGGTGCGGGCTGAAGCCGGCGGAGAACGCCATCGGCACCCGGGCGCGTCGCAGCGCCCGCTCCAGGGTGCGGGCGAGGTCGCGGTGGCTCGCGAAGCGCAGGCGTCCCCGCTTGGCGTAGCGGATGCGCAGCTTCTGGACGGTCGGCGGCGGAGGCGGCCCGTCGGGCTGGCGGGCCATCAGACGACGGTGAGCGGCAGCAGGGTGCGCCCGGTCGGGCCGATCTGGATCTCGGTCCCCATGGTCGGGCAGACGCCGCAGTCGTAGCAGGGGGTCCACCGGCAGTCGGCGACCTCCTCCTCGCTCAGTGCCTCCTGCCAGTCCTCCCAGAGCCACTCCTTGTCCAGCCCGGAGTCCAGGTGGTCCCAGGGCAGGATCTCGTGCTCGGTGCGCTCGCGGGTGGTGAACCAGTCGAGGTCGACACCGAAGGTGCTGAGCTCCTCGGCGGCCGCCTGCGTCCAGCGGTCGAAGGAGAAGTGCTCGCTCCAGCCGTCGAACTTGCCGCCGTCGCGCCACACCCGCTCGATGACCCGGCCGACGCGGCGGTCGCCGCGGGAGAGCAGTCCCTCGATCACGCCGGGCTTGCCGTCGTGGTAGCGCAGGCCGATCGACCGGCCGATGCGGCGGTCGGCGTTGATCGCCTGGCGGAGAACCCTCAACCGGTGGTCGATGGTCTCGGCGCTGGCCTGGCTCGCCCACTGGAACGGGGTGTGCGGCTTGGGCACGAAGCCACCGATGGACACGGTGCAGCGGATGTCCTTGCGGCCGCTGGCCTCGCGCCCGGCCCGGATCACCTCGACCGCCAGCTCGGCGATCTCGAGGACGTCCTCGTCGGTCTCCGTCGGGAGGCCGCACATGAAGTAGAGCTTCACCTGCGTCCAGCCGTTGGCGTAGGCCGTGGTGACCGTGCGGACGAGGTCCTCCTTGGACACCGTCTTGTTGATCACCCGGCGGATCCGCTCGCTGCCGCCCTCGGGGGCGAAGGTGAGCCCGGACCGGCGGCCGTTGCGGGACAGCTCGTTGGCGAGCGTGACGTTGAAGGCGTCGACCCGGGTCGACGGCAGGCTGAGGCTGGTGTTCGTGCCCTCGTAGCGGTCGGCGAGCTGCTTGGCGAGCTGTCCGATCTCGGAGTGGTCGGCGCTGGAGAGCGACAGCAGCCCGACCTCCTCGTAGCCGGTCGCCTTGAGCCCCTGCTCCACCATCGAGCCGATGCCGGTGATCGTCCGCTCGCGGACCGGGCGGGTGATCATCCCGGCCTGGCAGAAGCGGCAGCCGCGGGTGCAGCCGCGGAAGATCTCGACGCTCATCCGTTCGTGGACGCTCTCGGCCAGCGGCACGATCGGCGTCTTGGGGTACGGCCACTCGTCGAGGTCCATGACCGTGCGCTTGGCGACCTTGGCCGGGACGTCGTCGCGGAGGCGGAGCACCTCGGCGATGGCGCCGTCCGCCCCGTAGGTGACGGCGTAGAAGCCGGGGACGTAGACCCCCTCGACCCGGGCGAGGCGGGCCAGCAGCTCGACGCGGCCGCCGGGCCGGCCCTGCGCCTTCCACGCCTTGACGACGTCGGTGATGTCGCCGACCACCTGCTCGCCGTCACCGAGGACGGCGCAGTCGACGAAGTCCGCGACCGGCTCGGGGTTGAACGCGGCGTGCCCGCCGGCGACGACGACGGGGTGGGTCTCGTCGCGGTCGACGGCGTGGATCGGCACGCCGGCGAGATCGAGCGCCTCGAGCAGGTTTGTGTAGCCGAGCTCGGTGGCGAAGCTGACGCCGAGCAGGTCGAAGTCGCGGACGGCGCGGTGGCCGTCGACGGTGAACTGCGGGACGTCGTGCTCGCGCATGAGGGCGGCGAGGTCCGGCCAGACCGCGTAGGTGCGCTCCGCGAGGGCGTCCGGGCGCTCGTTGAGCACCTCGTACAGGATCATCAGGCCCTGGTTGGGCAGCCCCACCTCGTAGGCGTCGGGGTACATGAGCGCCCAGTGGACGTCGGCGTCCTCCCACGGCTTGACCTGGGAGTTGAGTTCACCGCCGACGTACTGGATCGGCTTCTGGATCTGCGCCAGAAGTGGCTCGAGACGGGGGTACAGGGTCTGACCAGTCATGACCCGTCCAGGGTAGCCGCCTTCCTCGCGAGCCTCCCGTGCCGAGCAGGACGACGACGACTCCCGAGCGCACGCCGTCAGCAGTTCGGGGTGAGTCCCGCCGCCACGGCCGTCGACCGCCAGGTGCCACGGGAGGTCGTGAGCCGGAAGGTGTAGCTCGTGCCGTTGACGAGGGGGCCGTTCGTCGCGCTCGTGGTGGCCACGCCCGGCACCGGTTGGGGCGCCTGCACGACGCCGCCCTCGCGCGTGAGCTCGTAGCCGCCGGCCCAGCTGCTGGGGCTGGCCGTCCACTGCAGGTTCGCCGAGGGCGTGCCCGCGGCGCGTTGCAGGACGACGGTCTGGGCGACCCAGCGCGAGCTGGTGGCGGCGGTGGCGCTGCGCGCAGGAGTGGACCCCGGTCCCGCGAACGTCTCACCGGCTCCCCGGATGCCCACGTGCACGGTGTCGCCGGAGCCCGTCGCGGCCCCGTAGAAGTCCGTGGCCCCGGAAGCCGGGTCCACGGGTCCCTGCGTCTTGGAGAACAGGTGCACCACCTGCACGCCGGAGTTCGAGGTGCTCACCGACGGCGTGGTCGGCGTGGAGGAGCTGCCGTCGACGCCGGCGAACAGAGGCGTGACGGGGCGGACGCCGCGGAAAGCCGTCAGGCCGCCGGCGAACAGCACGCCGGAGCTGGTGTCGGGATGCCTGAAGACGGCACCGGGTTCGCCGGTCCCCGCGACCTTCCAGTAGACGGCCGAGGTCACGCTGCCCGAGTTGGTGGTCTGCCCCAGCAGGGCCCAGCTGCTCGGCGCGGTGAGCGGCTGGACGCCGTCGTGGTAGGCCACGTGTGCCAGCAGGAAGTCCCCCGCGGTCGTGCCGGCCGGCATCGGCAGGGTCACCGACGCCGTCCCGGTGTCGGTGGTGGAAGCGCGGCGCGTGATCGCCGGGGCTGCGGCGCAGCTCTGGGTCACCGTCAAGCCGGACGGCGGCTGCAGCTGCCGGGTGGCCAGCTCGTCGCCGGCGTTCGACGTCGTCGCCGAGAAGGCCGCGCGGGTGCCGTCGAGGGCCGCCGGCGCGAGGACGAGGGCCAACGCCGCGAGCCCGGCGGCGACGGCGCGCAGCCCTCGGCGGGTACCTCGGTGCGCCCGCACACCCACCTCCTCGCTCCGCCCGCCCCTCGGTGGGTCGGGGTCCTCCTCCCCCATGTCGGCAGAAACGTGCCCGGAGTTGAGCGGCGCGGCCGCGGAGGGTCAGCCGATGACGGAGGCCGGTCGCAGAGGGGGCGGCACCGGCACCGCCCGCACGTCGATCGGGCGGACGTCGTCCCAGGTGTCGGGGACGTCGACTCCGTCGCCGCCGGTGACCGGACCCTCGCGACCGGCCACGCGCGCCTGGTCGCGTCCCCGCTCCTTCGCGGCGTAGAGCGCCGAGTCGGCGGCGGCCAGCAGCTCCGGGCCGGTGGACCCATGGGCGGGCCAGCGGGCGATGCCGAGGCTGGCGGTGATCGTTCGCGGGCCCTCGACGCCCCGCAGGACGGTGCGCACCCGCCGGGCGACGCCGACGGCCTCCTCCTCGGTCGCCCCGGGCAGCAGCAGCACGAACTCCTCGCCGCCGTATCGGGCGACGAGGTCGCCCTGCCGGGTGCACTGCCGCAGGGCCGCGCCGACCCCGCGGAGGACGTCGTCACCGGCGAGGTGGCCGTAGGTGTCGTTGAGGCTCTTGAACTTGTCGAGGTCGAGGATGATCACGGCCAGCGCCGCATCGGTGCGGCCGGCGAGCGCCATCTCCCGGGTCAGCGCGACGTCGAAGGCGCGCCGGTTGGCCACCCCGGTCAGGCCGTCGGTGAGGGCGCTGCGCTGCAGCTGCTCGAGCAGCGCGACGCGGGCGAGGGCGGTGGCGGTGTGCGCCACCGCCTGCTCCACGACCGCCACCCGGCGCTGCTCGATCCGGGACCCGGCGCGGGCGTCGTTCTGGAAGAGCAGCGCGCCAGTGCCCTGGCCCTCGATGGAGAACGGCACCGCGACCACCCGGGGCGCTCCGTCGAGCACGTCGTCCACCCACGGGTCCGGTGCGCGCATCGCGGCGAGCATCGTGGTGCCCTTCGCCATCACCGCTTCGATGAGCGATCCGGAGCCGGGCTCGGCCACCTCCCGGAGCACCTCGAGCGGCTCGTCCTGCCGCTTGCGGGTCACCAGCGTGCTCGTCTCCGAGTCGCCGGCGCCCAGCCGGCACTGGACGGCGGCGAGCGTGGCGTCCCCGGCGTCGAGGGTGAAGTCCAGGAGAGCCTCGGCGACCTCGACGCCGGTCTCTGCCTCGTGGAGTGCCGCTGACAGGCGGCGCAGCACCGCCTCGTCGTAGCGCCGCCGCCGCAGCTCCCGCTCGTTCACCCCGGCCAGCACGGCGGTGGTGACGGCGGTCACCCACACGACCGCCAGGAAGACGCCGTACCGGAGCTTGTCGAACTCGGTGCCGGGGCCGCTCGACGGCAGCACGTCGCTGGTGACCGCCTGGAGCAGGCTCATCACCACGAGCGAGTGCCAGAACGCCATCTTCATGCCCGTGCGGAAGGAGCCCACCAGGGTCACCGCCAGCACGTGCAACGCGATCACGTACACGACCGGTCCGCTCAGACCGCCGGTCAGGTACGAGGCCCACCCCAGGTAGACGGCGTCGAGGGTGATGGGCACGGTCAACGCCGCGACCGCCCAGCGGCGCCCGCGGCGTGACCGCCACTGCAGCAGCAGCCCGGTGAGCAGGAGGAGCAGGCCGGGGACGGCGAGCACCGCCGGCGACCGGTCGCCACGGTCGCCGGTGACGAACCAGGCCACCAGGGGCAGCCCGACCACGCCGATCCGGACCACCAGCAGCCACCGCAGCCGGTCGGCCAGCGGCACCATCTCCAACGCCTGGGCGGGGGCGGTCATGTCGTCTCCGTGTGGGGTGGTCCGGGGAAGTCGCGGTACTCGGACAGCTCCTCGCGCACGCGCGCGAGCGCCAGCTTGGGATCTCGGCGGTCCAGCCGGCCCTGCAAGAAGAGGAAGGCGGCGACGACGCCGACCAGCGCCAGCGGGTACTGCCCGTTCCGGGCCACTGCCTCGACCGTGCGGCCGACGTCGGCGGCCACCTGACCGGCCGCCGCGAGGGCGGCCTGCACCGCCGCTGCGGCGCCGGACTCCAGCGGCGGCGCCTCGACGACGCGCTCGCTCCCGCCGTCGGCCGGGGGCACAGGGGCCGACGACACGGGCACGGACGGCGACGTGGACGGCGTGGCCTCCGTCGTCACGTCGGCGGGCGCGCCCGAGGTGGAGGGCGCAGCCCCCGCCGTGCGTTCCGTCGCCCGGGCGGGGGTGTCGGTCACCTGGGGCGCCGCGGTCGTGGGCGGGACCACGACGGTCGGCGGGGCGACCGGGGGCGACGGGGCAATGGGCGGAGCCGTCGGCGGCGGAGGGGTCGTCGGTGGTGGGGGCGGGGGCGGCGGGGCCGCCTCGGTGAACGCCCAGCGGAAGGTGGCCGAGGTGCTGAGGCTGGCGGCGCGGGGGTCGTCGAGCACCGTCACGGTGAAGCGGTACACGCTGCGCTGTGTCGCGGCGGGACGCCACCCGGTCGCGATGCCGGGGGTGCCCGGGTCCGGGAAGGAGTCCAGCGTCCCGCTCCAGAGGACGGTCCCGGTGAAGGTGCCGCAGGTGCCGCCGTCGGGCACGCTCCCCCTCTCCACCCACACCTGCAGGTAGGGGGACAGCCCGCCGGACGTCACGTCGGCGTTCAGCGACACCTCGGTGGCCGGGTCGACCGAGCCGCTGGCAGTGAGCCCGACGCACGCGGACTGCACCCGACCGGGGCTCAGGCCGTCGGAGGTGAACAGCGCGGCGCCGCCGTCGTCATCGACGAGGCTGACCGCGGAAGCTGCCGCTGTCGGCGCAGTTGCCGCGGTCGCCAGCCGGACGGACCCGAGGGCCAGGAGCCCGAACAGCAGCACCCCGATCGTCGCGAGGAGCGCCGATCGCGAACGAGACCGGCGGACGTGGCTGACGGGTGGGTGCACTGTTTCCCTCCCCTCCTGTGGTCGGGACCGCGGGCCGCGCGAAGCTGCGCACGGCGGCAGGTCGCACCGCCTCTGTCTTCGACAGGCGCACGGCCGCGCTTGAGCTGGACGCGGGGTGGATCGGGAACGCCGCCACGACGGCGGGAGCCCCCTGCCGCCTCGGGCGGGCGGCAGGGACGGGTGGGAGCGCCCGCGGGAGCGGGCGTTGCGACGCCTGCCGCGGCACCGGGACCGGGACCGGCGGGAGCCCGCGGGCAGGCGGGACCTCCCGCACGGGCTCGGCGTCGCGGACGGGCGGGATGTCCCAGGCGGTGGGGGCCTCCGGGTCGACGTCCGGGCTTCCCGGCGCGTCGTCCCGCTCGGCGTCGCCCGCGCGTCGCCGGCCCGCCCTGCTGGCGAACACGGCGGCGGCGGCCAGGACGCCGGCGGTCGCAGCGATGGCGCCGTACCGGTCCTGCGCGCGCCAGAGCGCCGGCAGGCCCACCCACGGCACGCGCAGCACGGCCAGACCCCGGACCTCCGACGGCTCGGCGTGCACGCTGTCGTCGGACTGGTTGGCATCCCCGCGGGTGACCAGCCGGCCCTCCTCGTCGAAGGAGACCAGCCGGTGCAGCAGCAGTCCCCCGGGCACCCCGGGGTCGTGGACGAGCACCACCTGGCCGGTGCGCAGCTCGGCGGGGGTGACCGGGTGGGTGACCACCACGTCACCGGGGTTGACCCTGGGGGCCATCGAGCCGCTCGTCACCACGTGAGCGGAGTAGCCGGCCGCCAGCGGGGCGAGCGCGGCCAGCACGAGCCCCGTCAGCACGGTGAGGCCGAGGACGACGACCACGCGGGCCGTCGACCGCACCCGGCCGGCGCTGGACGCCGAACCGCGTTCGGCGCGGGTCACGGGACGTTCCGCGCTTCCCAGGTGAAGGTGGCCGTCGACCGGGTGTTCTGGGCGTTGTTGTTGTCGAGCACCGAGTAGGTGACGCGGAAGGTGAGCGACGTGCCGCCCGGCACGGCGCTGCCCACCGGGAGCCCGCGGGCGTAGTCGGGGCTGGCGGTCTTCAGGGCGGCCAGAGTCTTCGTCTGGTCCGCGGACCCGAGATTGGCCGACGCGGTGTTGAACAGGAAGGTCGGCGTCGAGGTGGGGGTGAAGCCGGCGAGGCAGTCCGGGCTCACCGTCGTGCCTGCCGCGACGTTCTGCCCCTGCTCCACGCTCATGACCAGGTACGGGTCGAGCGTGACCGCGCCGGCGGTCGGAGTGGTGACGTACAGGCGGATGTCGGCGGCGAGGTCGCCGGTGTAGTCGACGCGGATGCACCGCGCGCGGGTGGACCCCGGCTGGAGGGCGCCGTCGCTGGTCGAGTCGAACAGCGCGGAACCACCGTCGGAGTCGGTGAGCGCGACGCTCCCCGCCCGCCAGGTGTTGCCGGCGTTGTCGGTGGTCGCGGTGAAGGCCGCCGCCGTGGACTGCCAGACGAGGGCGCCCGCGAGCAGCAGCCCCACCGGCACGGCGCCCAGCAGGGAACGCAGCGCGGCAGACCTGGTGCGCACGACGCCCCCTCGGGCTCCGAGACCCCCTGGTGGGGCCGACACCACCCCATCGGGCGGCGTCGGCACCCTCCGTAGCAGGCCGGGAGCCGCGTCCCCCGGACGGGTGAGTGGCGCCCGCCACTGCCCGCCGGAGGACCCGAACTCAGCCCAGGTCGGGGAAGAAGAGCTTCACCTCGCGCTCGGCGGACTCGGGCGAGTCGGAGCCGTGCACGATGTTGTTCTGCACCTCGAGGGCGAAGTCGCCGCGGATGGTGCCGGGAGCGGCCTTCACCGGGTCGGTGGCGCCGGCGAGGGCGCGGAACGCCTCGATGGCGCGCGGGCCCTCCACCACCAGCGCCATCAGCGGGCCGCCGGTGATGAACTCGACCAGCGAGCCGAAGAACGGCCGCTCGCGGTGCTCGGCGTAGTGGGTCTCGGCGGTCTCCCGGGTCAGCGTGCGCAGTTCGGCCGCGACCAGCCGCAGGCCCTTGCGCTCCAGACGGGTGATCACCTCACCGACGAGGCCACGGGCGACGCCGTCGGGCTTGACGAGGACGAGAGTGCGTTCGGTCACGGGGCGGCAGCCTACGTGGTGGGCGCCGCTCCCCCGTCGCCCTCGTCGGGAACCGGTGCCCGCGGTGCCCCGAAGGGGGTGCCCAGCAGCTCCCGGCGGATCTGCAGCAGGTACAGCCAGATGAGCACGAACGCCCCGGCGACGAACCACATCACGGGGTTGAGCAGGCCGGTCAGGAGCAGCGGCACCTGCAGGACCGTGCCGATGAGCACGCCCCGCTCCCGGCGCTGCACCCCGGACGACAGGATCAGCACGACGGCGAGCACGATCAGGTAGGTCAGCTCGACGCCGGTCAGCCCGTTGCCGTCCTGGGCGATCCCGCGCGGGACGAACAGGGTGGCGATGCCCTCGAGCACCAGGATGGCGGCGCCGGCGCCGTTCAGCGCCCGTCCCGCCCGGACGGGGTCGGGCGCGGTCACGCGCCCCTCCGCGCCATGAGGGTGCGGGCCTCCCCGGCGGTGATGACGCTGCCCGTGACGAGCACGCCCGACCCGCCGAGCGCGTCGTCCGGGCCGGCCTCCGCCAGCTCGATCGCCTCGGTGATCGCCTCCCCCAGGTGCGGCTGCACGCTGACCCGGTCGGCTCCGAAGATCTCGACAGCGAGGGCACCGAGTTCGTCGGCGGGCATCGCGCGCGGCGAGCTGTTCTCGGTCACCACGAGCTCCGCGCAGATGTCCTCGAGCGCGGCGAGGATCCCGGCGACGTCCTTGCCGGCGACGCAGCTGACGACGCCGATCAACCGGGTGAAGTCGAACGACTCCTTGACGGCGTCGACCGTCGCGGCCATGCCGGCGGGGTTGTGCGCCGCGTCGACGAGGACCGTCGGGCTGGTGCGCACCCGCTCCAGGCGGCCGGGCGAGCGGACGTTGGCGAACGCGGCCCGCACCGTCTCCTGCTCGATCGGCCCGGTCGCGGCGCCCGCGCCCAGGAACGCCTCGACGGCGGCCAGCGCGGTGACGGCGTTCTGCGCCTGGTGGGCGCCGAACAGCGGGAGGAAGACCTCCTCGTACTCGCCGCCGAGGCCCTGCAGACGCACCTGCTGCCCGCCGACGGCCACCCGCCGCTCCAGCACCCCGAACTCGGTGCCCTCTCGGGCGACGACCGCCTCCACCTCGACCGCCCGGCGGACCAGGGAGTCGAGGGCGGCCGGCTGCTGGTGGGCCAGCACCGCGATGGAGTCGGCCTTGATGATCCCGGCCTTCTCCCCCGCGATCGTGCCGACGTCCGGCCCGAGGTACTCGGCGTGGTCGAGGTCGACCGGGGTGACGACGGCGACCCGCGCGTCCGCCACGTTGGTGGCGTCCCAGGTGCCGCCCATGCCGACCTCGATGACGGCGACGTCGACCGGAGCGTCGGCGAAGAGCGCGTACGCCATGCCGACCGTCACCTCGAAGAAGCTCATCGGGTGCTCGCCGGCGGCGTCGACCATCTGCACGTACGGGGCGATGTCGTCGTAGGTCTCGACGAACCGCTCGGCGCTCACCGGCTCGCCGTCCAGCACGATCCGCTCGCGGATCTCCTGCAGGTGCGGGCTGGTGAACCGGCCGACGCGCAGGCCGAACCCGCGCAGCAGCTCGTCGATCATCCGCGCCGTCGTCGTCTTGCCGTTGGTGCCGGCCACCTGGATGACGGGCATCGCGCGGTGCGGCGAGCCGAGGAGGTCGACGAGGGCCGTGATGCGGGTCAGGGACGGCTCGAGCCGGTTCTCCGGCCAGCGGGCCAGCAGCTCCTTCTCCACCCGGGCCATGTCACCGGTGCTGCTGCTCACGCCCCCAGGATGCCAGGGGTCCGCCGCACCCCTACCGGGCGACCGCGCTGCCGGCGTGGATCCAGTCCCGCGGCGGCTCCGTCTCGACCACCCGCTTCCCGAGCGGGAACAGCCCGACGGCGGCCAGCTTGAACGAGGCCACGCCGAACGGGATGCCGATGATCGTGAGGCAGAAGCCGATGCCCGCGACGACGTGGAGGACCGCCAGCCACCACCCCGCGACCAGGAACCACAGCAGGTTGCCGACGGCCGAGGCCACCCCTGCTCCCGGGGCGGGGACCGTGGTGCGCCCGAAGGGCCACAGGACGAAGCCGGCCAGGCGGAAGGACGCGATCCCGAACGGGATCGTGACGACGAGGAGGCAGGCCAGGACGCCGGCGAGCAGGTAGGCCAGCGCGAGCAACCAGCCCTGGAACACCAGCCAGACGAGGTTGAGCAGCAGGCGCAGCGAGTCCACGTCCCCCTCACGGACGACACGGCCCCCGCGTTCCCCCGGGCGCGGCCGGAACCGCGTTGCGACCGGTTCCTAGGATGCGGGGCATGGTTGCCGACATCTCCCGCCCGGACCCGACGTCCCCGGGGACCACTGTCGGCGTACCCGAGAAGCCCTCGATCGACGGGCTCGAGGAGAAGTGGGTCGCGCGGTGGGCGGCCGAGGACACCTACGCCTTCGACCGCGCCTCGGCGCTGGCCGGCCCGCGCGACCAGATCTGGTCGATCGACACTCCCCCGCCGACGGCGAGCGGCTCGCTGCACGTCGGCCACGTGTTCAGCTACACGCACACCGACTTCGTCGCCCGCTACCAGCGGATGCGTGGCAAGCACGTCTTCTACCCGATGGGCTGGGACGACAACGGCCTGCCGACCGAGCGCCGGGTGCAGAACTACTTCGGCGTCCGGTGCGACCCGTCGCTGCCCTACGACCCCTCGTTCGAGCCGCCGGAGAAGCCGGCCAAGGACCAGCTGCCGATCTCGCGCCGCAACTTCGTCGAGCTGTGCATGCGGCTGACGGAGGAGGACGAGGCGGAGTTCGAGAAGCTCTGGCGCCGCGTCGGCCTGTCGGTGGACTGGTCGAACGTCTACCGGACCATCTCGGAATCCTCCCGCGCGACCGCGCAGCGGATGTTCCTGCACAACCTCGCCCGCGGTGAGGCCTACGCGCAGGAGGCGCCGACCCTCTGGGACGTCACGTTCCGCACCGCCGTCGCCCAGGCCGAGCTCGAGGACCGCGAGCGCCCCGGCGCCTACCACCGGATCGGGTTCTCCAGCCGCGAGGGCGTCGTCTACATCGAGACCACCCGCCCCGAGCTGCTGCCCGCCTGCGTCGCGCTGGTCGCCCACCCCGACGACGAGCGGTACCAGCCGCTGTTCGGGAAGACCGTCCGGACGCCGCTGTTCGACGTCGAGGTGCCGGTGGTCGCCCACCGCCTCGCCGAGCCGGACAAGGGCTCGGGCATCGCGATGATCTGCACCTTCGGCGACCTCAACGACGTCACCTGGTGGCGCGAGCTGCAGCTGCCCACCCGGGCGATCATCGGCTGGGACGGCCGGCTGCTGGCCGACCCGCCGCCCGGTGTGCCCGCCCGCCCCTACGACGAGCTGGCCGGCAAGACCGTGTTCAGCGCGCAGCAGCGGATCGTGGAGCTGCTGAAGGAGGCCGGCCACCTCGACGGGGAGCCGAAGCCGATCACCCACCCGGTGAAGTTCTTCGAGAAGGGCGAGCGCCCGCTGGAGATCGTCACCACGCGGCAGTGGTACATCCGCAACGGCGGCCGGGACGCCGACCTGCGCGACGCGCTCGTGGCCCGCGGCAAGGAGATCCAGTGGGTCCCCGAGCACATGCGCCACCGTTACGAGAACTGGGTCGAGGGCCTCAACGGCGACTGGCTGATCAGCCGCCAGCGGTTCTTCGGGGTGCCGTTCCCGGTCTGGTACCGGCTGGACGACGAGGGCGAGCCCGACTACGCGGACCCGATCCTGGCGCCGGAGTCCGCGCTGCCGGTCGACCCGTCCTCCGACGTCCCCGAGGGCTTCACGGAGTCGCAGCGCGGCAAGCCGGGCGGCTTCATGGCCGACCCCGACGTCATGGACACCTGGGCGACCTCGTCGCTGTCGCCGCAGGTGGCCTCGGGCTGGGACACCGACCCGGAGCTGTTCGCCAAGGTCTTCCCGATGGACGTCCGGCCGCAGGCCCACGACATCATCCGCACCTGGCTGTTCTCCACCGTCGTCCGGTCGCACTTCGAGCACGGGACCGTGCCGTGGTCGCACGCCACGATCTCGGGCTTCGTCGTCGACCCCGACCGCAAGAAGATGTCGAAGTCGAAGGGCAACGCGACCACGCCGGTCGACGTCCTCGAGCGCTACGGCACCGACGCCGTTCGCTGGCGGGCGGCCGGCGCGCGGCCGGGTGCGGACTCCCCGTTCGACGAGGCGCAGATGAAGGTCGGCCGCCGGCTGGCCATGAAGATCCTCAACGTCGGCAAGTTCGTCCTGGGGCTGGGCGCCGGTGACGTCGACCTGGAGTCCGCCGCGGCCCGGGTCACCGAGCCGATCGACCAGGGCCTGCTGACCGCACTGGCCGGGGTCGTCGACGAGGCGACGGCCGCGATGGAGGCCTTCAACTACACCCGCGCCCTCGAGGTCGCCGAGACGTTCTTCTGGTCGTTCTGCGACGACTACGTGGAGCTGGTGAAGTCCCGCGCCTACCGGACCGGGCCGGACGCCGAGTCGGCGCAGGCCGCCCTGGCCCTGGCCCTGGCGGTGCAGCTGCGGCTGTTCGCGCCCGTGCTGCCGTTCGTGACCGAGGAGGTCTGGTCCTGGTGGCGGGCGGGCTCGGTGCACCGCGCGCCGTGGCCGGTCGCCTCCGAGCTCCCGGCGGGCGGTGACCCGGCGGTGGTGACCGCGGCCGCCGAGGCGCTGGCGGGTGTCCGCAAGGCCAAGTCCGACGCCAAGGTGTCCATGCGTGCGGACGTCGAGACGGCGACCGTCATCGCCGCCGAGGACCAGGTGGCGCGCGTCGAGGCGGCCCGGACCGACCTCATCGACGCCGGCCGCATCGCGACGCTCTCGGTGGTCGGCGGCACGGGTCCGCTCACCGTGCACGTCGTCCTCGCCCCGCCGGCGGAGGACTGACCGGGTGGGGCCGCCGAGCGGCGGCCCCACCCGCCGTCACTGGAAGCCGATGACGACCGCTGTGCCGCCTTCCTGCCCGACGAGCACGACCATGCCGTCGTAGCTGCCGTCGGGCAGCTCGAGGGTCACGTCGAGGACGTCGGAGGCCGTGCCGGGGTCGAAGCTGACCGCGTCGATCGTGTAGTTCACCGGCAGGGTGCCACCGGCCGCCTCGGCGATCTCGGCGGACAGCAGGTCGGCGTCGCCGGCGTAGTAGGCCTGGAAGTCGCTGCCGCCGTGGCCGATGGCGGTCGGGAAGTCGCCGAGGACGACGTCGTCCAGGAAGGCCGCGCCGCGGTCGACCGACCCGATGATCTGCCCGCCGTCGCCGGCGTACGGGGTGCCGTGGTCGTCGGGCACCTGCTCCTCGTCCGCCTCGGGCGGGACGACCGCGTCGCCGTCGAGGTCGCCGAGCTGCTCCTCGGCCTGCGCGCTCTCCTGCGCCGGGTTCGAGTCGGCGGTGTCGTCGGCCCGCAGCAGCAGGAAGGCGAGCACGCCGGCGACGGCGACCAGCAGGACGAGGGTGCCGATCAGCCACGGGACCAGGCTGTTTCGCTGCGGCGCGGGCGGCGGGTACGACGGCTGACCGTAGGGCGGCAGCTGCTGGGTCGTGTCGGCCGGCGGGTAGGGGTGGCTCACTGCGCGCTCCTTCGTGGACCGGGCACACCGCCCGGGGTCGCGGCGAACCTAGGGCGCGCGCCGGTCGCGGCCGGGGCGGCGCGAGGAACGTTCCCGAGCCGTATTCACACCCGCCGCAGGATGCGTGCCTTGCACCGTCCGGTGTCACGAAGTGGGGCGAACTGAGCTTCCTTGGTTCAACACCCGTGGCTGTCCACAAGGGCGCAGCCACCGGCGGGCGCGAACCGTCACGATCCGTCCGTGCACGATCTCGCTGCCCTCATCCCGGACGGTGCCATCACGCGCATCGACCTCACCCTGGCCAGCAGCGCCAGCTCCGTCGCGCGCTGGACGGCATCCGGGGACCTGATCCAGATCCACCCCGGTGTCGTCATGGTGCCGGCGGCCCAGGCCGACCCCATCGCCCGTGCACGGGCGGCGACCCTCTGGGCCAAGGGGCCGTTGAGCCACCAGTCCGCCCTGGCGTTGTGGGCCGCGTGTCCGCCACAGCCCGGACCGGTCCACGTGACGGTGACCGCTGACCGCTCGCCCAGACGGACCACCGGCGTGGTTGTGCACCGGACGACCCTGCCCCTGCCGGCCACACGGGTCGACGACATCCCGGTGACCACGCTGAGCCGAAGTCTCGTCGACTCGTGGGACTGGGCTCACCGGGCGCGCAGGCGCGGGCCCGTCGGCCGGGTCGACGTCCCACGTCAGGCGGTCATCGAGTCCGTCCGGGGACGGCGGACGAGTGTGGCGCTGCTCCGGGCGGAGTCAGCTGCATGCTCGGTGCATGCCGGGCGGGCTGCACTGAGCTCGCTGCTCGACCTGATCGAGGGCGGCTGCGAGAGCGAACTGGAGATCTGGGGCGTCACACATGTGCTACCGGGACCGCCTCGGGTGCCGGCACCGGTACAACAGCATCATGTCCGGCTGCAGAGCGGCCGCTGGGTCCGTCTGGACGCCGCCTACCCGGACGCGCTCGTCGCCGTGGAGCTCGACGGCGCGGCCTTCCACGGCAGCAGGGAGGCGCGGGAACGCGATCTCCGCCGT
This sequence comes from Blastococcus sp. SYSU D00922, assembly GCF_054050495.1. NCBI lineage: Bacteria > Bacillati > Actinomycetota > Actinomycetes > Geodermatophilales > Geodermatophilaceae > Blastococcus > Blastococcus sp. SYSU D00922. The sequence goes on along the minus strand of NZ_JBJGZL010000006.1, from coordinate 169,600 downwards.
GACAGCGCACTCGCCGCGCTCGGGTGGGTGGTGCTGCGCTTCAGCTACGCGCGGCTGATGGCGGATCCCGACGGGTGCCGTCGGGAGATCGAGGCGGTCGTCCGTCGGCGACTCGCGAGGCGTTGAACCGGAGAGGCCCAGAACCACGTGGGTTCTGGGCCTCTCCGGTTCAACGGTCAGACGGTCAGGCCGACTTCTCGCGGCGCTCGCGGGTGGGCTTGCGGGGGACGATCGTCGGGTTGACGTGCTCCAGGACGACCTCCTTGGTGATCACCACGGAGGCGACGTCGTCCCGGCTGGGGACGTCGTACATCACCGACTGGAGCACCTCCTCCATGATCGCGCGGAGGCCGCGGGCGCCGGTGCCGCGGAGGATGGCCTGGTCGGCGATCGCCTCGAGGGCGTCGTCGGTGAACTCCAGGTCCACGCCGTCGAGCTCGAACAGCTTCCGGTACTGGCGCACCAGGGCGTTCTTCGGCTCGGTGAGGATGTTGATCAGCGCCTCGCGGTCGAGCTTCTGCACGCTCGTGATGACCGGCAGGCGGCCGATGAACTCCGGGATCATGCCGAACTTCAGCAGGTCCTCGGGCATGACCTCGGCGAAGGCGTTGGCCTCGGCGATCTCGGCCTTGCCGCGGATCTCGGCGCCGAAGCCGATCCCCTGCTTGCTGGTGCGCTGCTCGATGACCTTCTCCAGGCCGGCGAACGCGCCGCCGACGATGAACAGCACGTTCGTCGTGTCGATCTGGATGAACTCCTGGTGCGGGTGCTTGCGGCCGCCCTGCGGGGGCACCGACGCCGTCGTCCCCTCGAGGATCTTCAGCAGCGCCTGCTGGACGCCCTCACCGGAGACGTCGCGGGTGATCGACGGGTTCTCGCTCTTGCGGGCGATCTTGTCGACCTCGTCGATGTAGATGATCCCGGTCTCGGCGCGCTTGACGTCGTAGTCGGCGGCCTGGATCAGCTTGAGCAGGATGTTCTCGACGTCCTCGCCGACGTAGCCGGCCTCGGTCAGCGCCGTGGCGTCGGCGATCGCGAACGGGACGTTGAGCATCCGGGCGAGGGTCTGCGCCAGGTGCGTCTTGCCGCAGCCCGTGGGGCCCATCAGCAGGATGTTGGACTTGGCCAGCTCGACCGAGTCGTCGCGGGAGGCGCGGTCACCACCGGCCTGGATCCGCTTGTAGTGGTTGTAGACGGCCACCGAGAGCGTGCGCTTGGCCTGGTCCTGGCCGATGACGTACTGCTCGAGGAAGTCGTGGATCTCCTTCGGCTTCGGCAGCTCGTCGAACTTCAGGTCCGAGGACTCCGAGAGCTCTTCCTCGATGATCTCGTTGCAGAGGTCGATGCACTCGTCGCAGATGTAGACCCCGGGGCCCGCGATGAGCTTCTTGACCTGCTTCTGGCTCTTCCCGCAGAAGGAGCACTTGAGCAGGTCACCGCTCTCACCGATTCGTGCCACCTGCTGACCTCCACCTGTCTGTCGCCTGGCCCGGTGTCCCGGACCCCGCGGACTTCATTCTGGCTGCTTCGCCCCTGCTCGGCCTCGTCGTGCGGGCTGACCCGTGAGGCTCTCCTCCCGGCGCTGCCGGCCGGGGATCGGGCGCCCGCTGACCGTAACCCCGACGGCCGACGTCTCCGGGCAATGACTCACCCGGTTCCGGCGACCGTCCCACTTCTGTCCCGCATGTGCCCCGTGCCCCTCGGATCCCCTGGGTGGACCAGGTGTGTCGACGGTACGGGTCGAGGGCGCGACACGCGCACCCTCGACCCGTCCCGATCGGCGTCAGACCGCCGGGAGCGCGTTCAGCTTCCGGCTCTGCACGACCTCGTCGACGATGCCGTAGGCCTTCGCCTCGTTGGCCGTGAGGATCTTGTCGCGCTCGATGTCGTTGCGGACCTGGTCGAGGGTCTGCCCCGTGTGGCGGGCCAGGATCTCCTCCATCTGCGACCGCACGCGCTGGATCTCGGCGGCGTGGATCTCCAGGTCGGACACCTGACCGCCGGACTCGCCGGACGGCTGGTGGATCAGCACGCGGGAGTACGGCAGCGCCAGGCGCTTGCCCGGGGTCCCGGCCGCGAGCAGGACGGCGGCGGCGGAGGCGGCCTGACCCATGCAGACGGTCTGGATGTCCGGGCGGACGAACATCATCGTGTCGTAGATGGCCATCAGCGACGTGAACGAGCCACCGGGCGAGTTGATGTAGATCGTGATGTCGCGGTCGGGGTCGGCGGACTCCAGCGTGATCAGCTGGGCCATCACGTCGTTGGCCGAGGCGTCGTCGATTTGCACCCCGAGGAAGATGATCCGCTCCTCGAAGAGCTTGTTGTACGGGTTGGACTCCTTCATGCCGTAGCTGGTCCGCTCCACGAAGGAGGGCAGCACGTAACGGCTGGAGGGCATCTGGAAACTCATCGTGGTTCTCCTCCGAACCGTCAGTTGTCCGTGACCGGGTTGGCCTGGTCGGTCATCGCCGCCCGGCTCACCACGTGGTCGACGAAGCCGTACTCGAGGGCCTCCTGAGCCGTGAACCAGCGGTCGCGGTCGGAGTCCTTCTCGATCTGCTCCACCGACTGCCCGGTGTGCTGCGACTGCAGCTGGTTGAGCTCGGACTTGGTCCGGCGGAACAGGTCGGCCTGGATGGCGATGTCGGAGGCGGTACCGCCGACGCCGGCCGAGGGCTGGTGCATCATGATCCGCGCGTGCGGCAGGGCGTAGCGCTTGCCCTTCGTGCCGGCGGTCAGCAGGAACTGGCCCATCGAGGCGGCCAGGCCCATGCCGTACGTGGCGACGTCGCAGTCGATGAACTGCATCGTGTCGTAGATGGCCATGCCCGCGGTGACGGAGCCACCGGGCGAGTTGATGTACAGGTGGATGTCGCGCTTGGGGTCCTCGGCGGACAGCAGCAGCATCTGGGCGGCCAGCTGGTTGGCGATGACGTCGTCGACCTGGCTGCCCAGGAAGATGATGCGCTCGCGCAGCAGGCGCTCGTAGACCGAGTCGTTGAGGTTCATACCCCCGGCTGCGGCACGCATCAGCGGCGAGCCCGCCAGGTTCGGGTCGGTAGTGCTCACGGGTGCGGTGACCTCCGTAGAACTGTCTGAGCAGTCGGTCTCGGTAGGGGCAGGTGATCGGTTGGTGCGGCCAGTACGGCCCTCCGGGGGCGCTACCCCCCGGCCGATCGCCTGAGTCCTGTCGACCCTAACGCGGTCCCCCGACGACGCAGTCCCCGTCGGGGCGGTGTTCGCCGACGGCGCAGCGGAAAGCCCGGAAATGCGACGACGCCGCCCCGCCCGGTGAGGGGCGGGACGGCGTCGTGGTGGCTCGGCGAGCCGGATCAGGCCTTGTCGACCGTCTCGGTGTCCTCGACGGCGCCCTCGATGGCCTCGACCGCCGCGGCCTCCTCGGCCACGGTGTCCTCGGCCTCGTCGGAGGCGTCCTCCGCGCTCGCGTCGGCGGCCGGCGCGGCCGGGCGCACGGTCTGGGGGCGCAGGGCCTCCAGGTCGACGACGTTGCCCGAGGCATCGGTGATCGTCGCCTCCTCCAGCAGCTGGGCCAGCGTCTTCGTCCGGCGCACGTCGGCGACGAACTCGGCGATGTTGCCGCCCTGCTGGAGCTGCTGCGCGTACTGCTCCGGGCTCATCCGGCTGCGCTGCGCCTGGGCCATGATCTGCGCCGACAGGTCGTCGTTGTCGACGGTGACCTCACGGGCGTCGGCGATCGCGTCGAGGATGAACTGCGTCTTGACCGCCTGCTCGACGTTCTTCCGCTGCTCGGCGTCGTAGTCCTCGCGGCTCTGGCCACCGGAGATCTGCAGGAAGCTGTCCCAGTCCATGCCGGCCTGCTGCAGCTCCTGCTCGAAGGCCCGGTTGCGCCACTCGATCTCGCGCTCGACCAGGTTCTCCGGCATCGGGACGTCGACGACCTCGATGAGGTGCTCGACGATCTTGTCGCGGGCCTGGGCGCCCTGGCTGAGCCCCTTGCTGCGGGCCAGGCGCTTGCGCACGTCCTCGCGCAGCTCGGCGAGGGTGTCGAACTCGCTGGCGGTCTGGGCGAAGTCGTCGTCCAGCTCGGGCAGGTCCTTGGTCTTCACCGAGCGGACGGTCACGGTGACCTCGGCGTCCTGACCGGCGTTCGGGCCGGAGAGCAGCGCGGTGCTGAAGGTCTTGCTCTCGTCGGCGGACAGGCCGCGGACGGCGTCGTCGAGGCCGGCCATGAGGTTGCCGGAGCCGACCTCGTAGGACATGCCGGTGGTCGAGCCGTCCTCGAGCACCTCCCCGTCCAGGGTGGCCTCGAGGTCGATGGAGACGAAGTCGCCGTCCTCGGCCGGGCGCTCGACGCCGGTGAGCATGCCGAAGCGCTCGCGCATGACGTCGACCTGCTGGTCGATCTCCTCGTCCGTGACCTCGACGTCGTCGACGGTCACGGCGATGGCGTCGAGCGCGGGCAGCTCGAGCTGCGGGGCGACGTCGACCTCGGCGGTGAAGGCGAGGGTGTCGTTGTCGTCGAGGCGGGTCACCTCGATGTCGGGCTGGCCCAGCACGCGGACCTGGTTCTCGCGGACGACCTCGGAGTAGACCTCCGGGATGGCGTGCTGGACGACCTGCTCCAGGACGACGGGGCGCCCGATGCGCTGGTCGAGCACGCGGTTGGGCACCTTGCCGGGGCGGAAGCCGGGCACGCGGACCTGCTTGCCGAGCTCCTTGTAGACCTCACCGAAGGCGTGGTCCAGGTCGCCCCACGGCACCTCGATCGCCATCCGGACCCGCGTGGGGCCGAGTTCCTCGATGGTGCTCTTCACAGCGGCAGTGCTCCTCGATTGCAGACAGACAGGCGCCGACAGGACGGACGGCGCGGAATCGCCCACGAGTCTAGAGACGTGGGCGCGACGTCGGGGTGGCGGGATTTGAACCCACGGCCCCCCGCTCCCAAAGCGGGTGCGCTACCAAGCTGCGCCACACCCCGTGGCCGCTCGAGTCTAGGCGGGTGTCCGACCGTCCTCCTCCGGCACGGGGCGGGTGACCACCAGAGCGGGGTCGACGAGGTCCGGATCGATCCCCACGAGGTCCCACGGGGCGACTGACGCCGTGACGGTTCCGGACGCCACCAGCGGGTCCGTCGCCACGACGGCGCGTGCCACGTCCAGGGAGTCGCAGCGCAGCACGTACGCGGCGGCGTGCCCGCCGGCCCCCAGCTCACCGCCGAGCAGGACGAGGCGCCGGTCGATCAGCGAGTCGACGAACGGCTCGTGCTCGGGTGGGGTTGCCGGCGCAGCGGACGACGCAGCGAGCAGCACCAGGAAGTACACGGACCGGACCGTAGCCACGCCAGCGGCCGCCGTCCCCGGTGGGGACGACGGCCGGTGGGTTGAGGTCAGGCGGTCGCCCGGACGCCGGCGACCTCCAGGATCGCCTCCGCGGCCCGCGCCGGTCCGTCGGAGCCCGCGTAGGCCTGCTGGAGCGCGCGGGCCCGCTCCCGGTACGCGGGGACGGCGAGCACCTTCCCGACGCCGTCGCGGACCTGGGCCGCCGTGGGGGTGTCGGTCTTCAGCGCGATGCCGGTGCCCGACCAGATCACCCGGGCGGAGACCTCCATCTTGTCCTCGGTGAGCCCCGCGACCACCAGCGGGACGCCGTGGGCGAGCGCCAGTTGCACGCCGCCATAGCCGCCGTTGGTGACCATGACGTCGACGAACGGGAGGACCTCGGTGAAGGGGATGTACTCGACCAGCCGCAGGTTGGCCGGCCGGTCGTCGGCGGGCAGCACCTGGTCCGGGTCGTGCCCGACGGTCGTGGCGATCACCAGGGCGTCGGCGTCGGCGAGACCCTCGATGGCCGGCAGCACCAGGTTGCCGGGCTCGGTCGCGATGGTGCCCTGGGTGACCAGGACGACCGGCCGTCCGGCGGCCTTCGCGGCAAGGACGTCGTCCCACCACGCCGGCGGGGTCCAGTCGTCGACGCCCTTCGGCAGCAGCGGGCCCACGAACTCCACGTTGGCCGGCAGGTCGCGGCGCGGGTACTCGAACTCCGGGACGCTCGAGACGAGGTAGCGGTCGGCGATCTGGACACCCCAGTCCATGAAGTAGGAGTCCAGCGGCGGCAGGCCCAGCCGGGCGCGCACCTGCTCCGCGGCGCGCTGCGCCTCGGCGAAGACGACGCTCCTGATCGCCCAGTTCAGCGAGCGGTTGCGCAGCCGGCCCAGGGCGGACGACGACGGCGGCAGCCCCATCCCGAAGGGCGCGGCGTCGACGCTGGAGACACCGAGCGGGGAGACGTTGAAGACCACCCGCGGGATGCCGCGGCGCTCGGCGGCGACGGCCCCGGCGGTGAAGCCCTGCTCGGAGACGACGACGTCCGGCGCGAACGCGTCGATGACCTCGTCGAGCTCGGCCACCCACGCCGGGATCGGGGCGATGAAGAGGTCCATGATCGCCCGCTTGAGCGTGGCGAGCCCCGGCTTCCGGGCGCCGCCCTCGATCTCGTCGTCGACGGCGGCGTCGTCGAAGTCGAGCTCGGGGCTCATGAGGACGACCTGTGCGCCGACCTTCTCCGGCAGGTGCGAGTAGTTGGCGCCGGTGTACCAGGCGACCTCGTGGCCGGCGGAGACGAGCTGCGCGGCGATCGGCAGCCCCGGGCGCAGGTGGCCGGCCATCGGCATGCTGGTGAACAGGACGCGGGTCATGGCGTGCTCCTCGGTGTGGTGGCCCCCCGGGTGGAGGCGCTGGCGTCACCGTGCGCGCAGGCGGTTGACGGCTCCTGGACGATTCGCGACGCTGACCCGGCTCCGACCGAGCGCCCGCTTGACGGCGGCTGAACGCGCAGCTCAGGAGCGCGGTGGGACGGAGGTGGTCCGGTGCTCTTCGGCCTGCTCGGTGCCGTCGAGGCCCGTCCGGACGCCGGCGCCCCTCCCCTGGACCTGGGCAGCCCCCTCCAGCGGGTGCTCCTCGGGCTGCTGCTGACCGAGCGGGACCGGTCGGTGTCCCTCGACCGGATCGTGGTCGAGCTGTGGGGTGACGCTCCCCCGGCCGACCCCGAGGGGTCGGTGCACACCTACGTCTCGCGGTTGCGGCGGGTGCTCGATCCCGGCCGGACGGGCGCTGTCCTGGTGCGCACCCCCGGTGGGTACCGGCTCGCCGTCCCGGCGGACTCCGTGGACGCCGACCGGTTCGCCGCCCTGGCCGCGGAGGTGCGGCAGCTGGCCGTGGACGGCCGGGCCGCCGAGGTTCCGGCGGCGGCGGACCGCGCGCTGGCGCTCTGGCGCGGGCCAGTGCCGCTCGAGGACGCCGGCGACCGCGACTTCGCCGTCCACGCGCAGACCCGCCTGGAGGGGCTCCGGCTGACCTGCCAGGAGGACCGGCTCGGCGCGCTGCTGGCGCTGGGCAGGCCGGAGGACGTCGTGCCCGAGGCCGAGGAGCTGGTCCGACGGCATCCGCTGCGCGAGCGGCCGTGGGTGCTGCTGGTCGACGCGCTGTCCGCCGCCGGCCGCACCGCCGACGCGCTGGCCCGGTACACCGAGGCGCACCGGCTGTTCGACGACGAGCTGGGCGTGGCCCCGGGGCCGGGACTCCGGGCGGCCCAGGCCCGGGCGCTCCAGGCGGGCGAGGCCCCTCTCCCGCCGTCGCCCCCGTCCCTTCCCCGTCCGCAGCTGATCGGCCGCGAGCGGGAGTTCGCGTTGCTCGCCGGGCTGGTCGAGGGGCTGCCGCGCTCGGGGCCGCGGTTCGCGCTCGTCGACGGGGAGCCGGGCATCGGCAAGACGCGGCTGGTGGCGGAGGTGACCGCCGCAGCGACCGCGGCCGGGGCGAAGGTCGCCTGGGGCCGCTGCCACGAGGACGACGACTCCCCCGCCCTGTGGCCGTGGCGGCAGATCCTGGGCGCGCTGTCGAGGGACGCCGAGGCCACGCTCTCGGCACCCGAGGGCGGGGCGTTCGCCGCGTTCGAGCGGGTGCTGCGCGCGGTGGTCGAGGAGTCCGCCGACGCGTCCGTCGTCCTCGTCGTCGACGACCTGCACTGGGCCGACCCGGCGTCGCTCCGGCTGCTGTCGTTCCTCGCGGTCGAGCTGCGGCACGGCCCGATCGCCGTCCTCGTGACCTGCCGCCCGGAGGCCGGCGACGTCGCCCAGGTGCGGGCCACGCTCGCCCGCACCGCCGGCTTCGAGCTCGTGCCCCTCGGCCCGCTGGACCCCGCCGCGACGGGGCAGCTCGTCGAGCGGGTCGCCGAGGCGCCGCTCGATGCCGAGGTGCTGGCCGACCTGCACGACCGGTCCGGTGGCAACCCGTTCTTCGCGACCGAGCTGGCGCGGGTGCTGGCCGACGGGCCGGGACGGCTGCCGCCGAGCGTGCGGGACGTCGTCGTCCGGCGGCTGGACCGGCTGCCGCCGGCCTCGCGGGACGTCCTGCGCCTGGCCGCGGTGGCCGGGCAGCGCTTCGACGTCCCGCTGCTCCTGCGCGCCGGTACCGACGACGACGCACTGACCGACGCCCTCGACGCAGCGGAGGCGGCGCACCTCGTGCGCCCGTCGAGCGGCGGCGGGATGGCGTTCGCGCACGCGCTGGTGCGGGAGTCGCTGCTGGTGGAGACGCCGGAGGTGCGGCGCAGCCGGCTGCACGCGCGGCTGGCGGCGGCGCTGCCGGACGGCGGGGACCCGTTCGAGCGCGCCCACCACCTGGTCGCCGGACGGCCGTTCACCGACACCCGGACGACGGTCGCCGCCTGCGCCCGGGCGGCGGAGCGCGCCGCGCGCGACCACGCGCACGAGAACGCCGCCCGCTGGTGGGAGCGGGCGCTGACGACCCTCGACGAGGACCCCGCCGTCGACGTCCCCGACCTGCGGCAGGAGCTGCTGCTGCGGGCCGGGGCGACGATGGCCCGGGCGGGCTCGTGGGACTCGGCGACCGGGCTGCTGCAGGCGGCCATCGACACCGCGCTGGACCGGGGGGACGCCGCGACCGCTGCTGCCGCAGCCGAGCAGTTCTGCCGGCTGGCCGGCCTGTGGTTCCCGGTCTCCTACGGCACGTACCCGGAGGACCTGGTGCACCGGCTGGAGGCGGTGCTGGCGGCGGCCGGCGACGACGTGCCGGCGCAGGTGCGCAGCCAGTCGGCACTGGCGACCGTCTGCCACTACGGCCCGGACCGGACGCGCAGCCGGCGGGAGTCCGCGGCGGCGCTGGCCCTCGCCCGCCGCTCGGGCCGCGAGGACCTGCTGGTCACCGCGCTGGTCGCCCGGCTGTCCGCGGCCTGGCTGCCCGGTGACGAGGCGGCGCAGATCGAGGACGCCACCGAGCTGCTCGGGCTGGCGACCGGGCCGGACCGGGCGGACGTCGCGGTCCTGGCGCTGTCCCGGCGGTCGACCGCGCGGCTGGTGCTGAGCGACGTGGCCGGGGGCGACGCGGACCTCGCCGAGGCGTGGGACGTCGCCCGCCGCCACGAGCTGCCGCTGCTGCAGGCGCAGTGCGTGAGCATGCAGGCGGCGCGGGCGACGCTGGTCGGCAGCTACGACGTGGCGATGGAGCTGGTGGACCGCGCGTACGACCTCACCCAGCGGACGCAGCTGTACACGCAGACGTGGACGCACCTGGTCATGCGCGCGTTCATCTGGATCGACCAGGGGTGCCTGGCCGAGCGCGTGCAGGGGCTGCCGCCGGAGTCGTCGGCAGGTGGCGGTGCGGAGCAGTTCCTGGTGGCGCTGGCGCTGCTGGAGGCGGGGCAGCCGGAGGCCGCGGCGGCGGCGATGACCGAGCACGACGCGTTCCGGCCGTGGCCGATGCAGTGGGACTGGCTGTCGCTGACCTGCTGGCAGGCGCTGATCGCGGCCGAGCTCGCCGACGCCGGCGCGCTGCCCTCCCCCGGCATCGCCGCCGCGATCGCCGACCGGCTGCTGCCGTACGCGACGCACCTGGCGCTGCAGGGCGGGATCGGCGCGATGGGGCCGGTGGCGCTGTACCTGGGCCGGGCGGAGGCGGCGGCAGGTCGGAGGGAGCCGGCGGAGGAGCACCTCCGCGCGGCGGCTGCGACGAGCGACCGGCTGGGGCTCCGGCCCTCAGGGGCGCGGGCACACCTGGCTCTGGCGCAGCTGCTGGACCGGCGCGGGGACCAGGGTGCCGCTGACCAGGCGAAGGAGGCGCTGCGCGTCGCCGAGGACATCGGCATGACGGGGATCGCGCGCGACGCCCGGCGGCTGGCGCACGGGTGACAGTGCCGGGCCGTTAGGCTGTCCGGGCACCTCGCGGGTGTAGCTCAATGGTAGAGCCCCAGCCTTCCAAGCTGGCCATGCCGGTTCGATCCCGGTCACCCGCTCCACGCATGCGCCGCACTTCTCAGAACGGGCCGGTGCCCGCCCGCTGCTGCGTGCTGGTGATCCAGTCGTCGATCGTCTGCCACCAGCGGTAGAGCCAGTCGGTCTGGTCGGACTCGTCCCTCGGTACGTCGGCGGCGGGCACGAACCACCAGCGCAGGTGGAGGGTCTTGTCCATCGGAAGTCCCCGCCAGATGTCCCGCACGGTGCTCAGGTGCTCCAGGCCGGTGTGGGCGACGAAGACGACGTCGGCATGCGGGGCGGCCGCGAGCGCCGCCGTGACGCCTCCCGGACGCGGTGGAAGCACCTGCCGCATCTCCTCCGCCCGCCGGACGGCGGACGCGAACCCCCGCTCGCGCAGTCGCTGGATGGCCCGGAACCGGCGTGTCGGGGTGAAGTTCGCGCCCTCGGGGAAGATGAGCAGCGCATCTTCTTCGCCGAGATCGCGAGCCAGATCGGCGATCGCCTCCTCCGAGCTCGGGCCCCGTCCGCGATCCGAGGAGACGAAGTGGTTGGGCAGCCGATTGAGGTACACGTCGATCAAGGGGTCGAGCTGGAGCACGTCCTTGAGCACGATCCGCGGCCGACGCAGGTGATCGCGGTTCATCAAGGTGTGCACGAGCAGGAGCGAGTCGCCCGGACCGGCGTGCCGTGACAGCACCAGCATGGCGTTGGTCGAGCCGGGCACCCCGTCGTCCAACGGTGACCAGGACGCCCCGTCGGTGATCAGGTCCAGGATGAACAGCCGCTGGGCCATCCGCATCAGCACATCGAGCAGCCGGCGCAGGACGGTGTAGTGCGCCGCCCGGAACGCCGGCGTGCCCAGCCGGCGACCGAAGCCGCTGAGTGCCCACAGGGCCGCAGCCGCCACGAGGGCGACCAGCTCGACGGCCAGGTACACCAAGGCGAACGCGAGCAGCCGCAGCGCACGCCAACGCCCCGGCAACCACACCGAGACCACCACCGCCACCACCACGAGGACGGGCAGGAGGAGCACACCGGCCACCAGCAGACCGAGCAGCAGAGGGGCCGTGACCCGGCGCACCGGGCGAGGTGGTAGCACGTCAGGCCGCCCCGTCCTCGTCCGTCCCGGAGCCGTCGAGGTAGCGGGCGGCCGCGTCGTAGGCCCGGTCGATGCGGGCCGGGACGGCGGAGAAGTCGCGGTAGCGGAGGCTCCCGAGGTCACCGGCGGTCGCCTGGCCCTGCTGCCCGGACGGCAGCACGTGCAGCGTGACGCCCGGTGGCAGCGCGGCCAGATCGGCGGCGAACCGGTGCCGCCTGGCGATCTCGAAGGCGACCTGGGCGACCTCCCACGGCTTGGTCGGCGGTCGCAGTGGCCGGTCGATCCGCCCGACGTGCAGCACGTAGATCGTGTCGGCGCCCAGCGCGACCGCCCGGCCGACCGGGATGCTGTGCACCAGCCCACCGTCCAGGTAGTGCTCGCCGTCGAGCTCGACCGGCGGCAGCAGCCCGGGGACCGCGGACGACGCCAGCACCGCCTCGACCAGGGAGCCGTCGCTGAACCAGTGCTCAGCGGCTCGCTCGATGCTGGCCGCCACGCATTGGAAGGGGACGCGGAGCTCGGCGAAGGTCCGTACCGGCAGATGGGCCGCGAGCAGGTCCCGCAGCGGCTCCCGAGGGTGCAGGTGCGTGCGCGTCCGGACGAGCGTGCCCATCCGGGCGAGCACGGACCCCGCGAAGACGCCCTCGGAGGCGAGCTCCTCCCACACCGCGCGCAGCCGCTCGACCGCGGCCGGCCCCGGATCGGCGGCGATCAGCGCGCCGTTGATGGCGCCGACGGACGTACCCACGATCACGTCGGGACGGATCTCGCGCTCGAACAGCGCGCGCAGCATCCCGACCTCGGCCGCGCCCAGCACGCCCCCGCCGCCGAGCACGAACGCCGTGCCGCCCGGCGCACGGCTGGAGACCATGCCGGCATCGTGCCACCCGCTCAGGACCCGTCGGCCGGGGTGCGCCGGCCCGGCAGCGCTGGCTCCCGCGGTGGAGGGACCGCGGCTCGGCGCCGGCTCAGTCCTGCGCGATGACCGAGAAGACGTTGCCGGCGGGGTCGGTGAACCAGGCGATCAGCGGGCCGCCCTCGCGCATGATGCCCTTGGCGTCGGTGGGCGGGTTCTCGTACTGCTCGAACCGGACGCCGCGCGCGGTCAGCTCGTCGACGGCCTTCTCGACGTCGGGCACCGGGAAGTTGAGCACAGTGAACGTGGCCGGCTCGTGGTTCGGCTTGCCGTAGACGAGCACGTCGGTGCCGCCGCCGAGGTGGAGTCGCATGATGCCCTCCATCTCCTCGTCGGAGACGCGCAGGCCGAGGGTCTCCTCGTAGAAGCGGCGCGCGGCCGCCGGGTCGCTGACCGAGAAGCCGCTGAAGGCTGGGCTGTCGCCGAGCATGGTCCGTCCCCTCTCGAAGGTCCTGCTCCTAGGACCCGCCGATCGCCGGGGACTCATCGGCGGCGCCGCATGTCAGTCGATCAGCGTCGGCAGGCCGAGCCTCGCGAACAGCTGGTTGTCGTCGAGGTCGAGGAAGCTCGAGATGTGGGCGATCCGCCCGTTCTCCACCTCGAGCACGTGCAACGCCCACGGCTCGCGACCACCACCCTTGCGCGGCTTGTACTGCGCGAAGGCCGGCGTCCCGTTGGCGCTCATCGGGAAGACCTTGGAGCCACGGCACTCCGCCCCGGGGCCGAGCATCCAGGTGCCGATGTCGTCGCGCCCGCGCAGCCACATCTCGAACGGCGGCATGTGCTGGGTCGCGTCCTCGTGCAGAAGCTGCACGAAGGCGTCGATGTCGTAGCGCTCGAAGGCGTCCACGTACCGGGCCAGCAGCTCGCGGTCGTCCGCGTCCAGCTCCCGCCGCGGTTCCGGCACCCCGCCGGCAGCCGACAGCGTGGCCCGCGCCCGCTGCAGCGCGCTGTTCACCGACGCCACGGTGGTGTCGAGCAGCTGGGCCACCTCGTCGGCCTTCCAGCGCAGCACCTCGCGGAGGATCAGCACCGCCCGCTGCCGCGGCGGCAGGTGCTGCAGCGCCGCGATGAACGCCAGCCGGATCGACTCCTTGGCCACCGCGCGCTCCGCCGGGTCGCCGTCCTCGGGCAGGACCTGGCGGTCGAGGACCGGCTCGATCCACGCCGTCCCCGGGCGGCGGGCCGCGAGCGAGGACTCCACCGGTGGTGACGGCGAGCCGGCCAGGTCCATCGGCAGCGCGCGGCGCTGCCGACCGGACAGCTGGTCGAGGCAGACGTTGGTGGCGATGCGGTACAGCCACGACCGCAGCGCCGAGCGGCCCTCGAAGTCACCCAGCCCGCGCCAGGCCCGGACCATGGTCTCCTGCACGGCGTCCTCGGCGTCGAAGGACGAGCCGAGCATGCGGTAGCAGTAGCCGGTCAGCTCGCGGCGGTGCTCGAGCAGCCGGGGGTCGAGCTGGTCGGCCGGGCCGATCGCGACGCTGGTCACCTGTGACCACTCCTCGGAGTCGATGTGCCGATCAGCACATCACAGGTCACCGACAGTTCGGGAGCCCCCGGACCGTCCTCACCCGGCCGGGGCCGTGGTTGCTGGACTTCGCCGGGAGGGGCCGCCAGCATTCCGTCCCGAGATGACACGTTTCCCGTGGTCGGGCCAGCCCGACCCCACATCGGCCAGCCAGCGGGATGGGTCCGGGCGCCGCCCGGAACCAGGCTCGACGGCATGACCACAGACACCGCCGTCCTGCCGACCATGGCCTTCGAGACACCCGACCCGCCGGCCCGGCCCGGCCCGCTCGGGATCGTGCGCCAGCTCGGGATCGACTCCGCCTACACCCTCGTCAGCTTCCCGGTCGCGATCGCGGCGTTCGTCGTCGTCGTGACCGGCCTCAGCCTCGGCGCCGGACTGCTGGTGATCTGGGTGGGCGTGGCCGTCCTGGCCGCCACCCTGCTCGCCGCGCGGGGCTTCGCCGCGATCGAGCGCGCCTGGCTGCCCAATGTCCTGAACCGCCCGGTTCCCAGCCCCGCGTTCCGCGTGCCCGAAGGGAGCGCGGTGCGGAAGCTGATCACCCCGCTGCGCGACCCCCAGACATGGCTCGATGCGCTGCACGGCCTGGTCCGCTTCCCCCTGGCGATCGCCTCCTTCGTCGTGACGGTCACCTTCTGGTCGATCGCACTCGGTGGGATCACCTACGCCGCATGGGACTGGGCGCTGCCCGACCCGTCCACCGACCCGGACAACGAGGACCTGCTCGAGCTGCTCGGCTTCGACAGCTCCGCCGGGATCCGGATCGCCCTCTACACCGCCATCGGCATCGTCTTCGCCGTCCTGCTGCCCTTCGCCGTCCGTGGGATGGCCCTGCTCCAGGCGCAGCTGGGCCGGGTCATGCTCACCTCCCGCGCCGCGACGCAGGCCGAGCTCGGCCGGCTCACCGAGGGGCGCAACGCGGCGGTCGCCGCCGAGGCGGTCGCCCTGCGGCGGCTGGAGCGCGACATCCACGACGGTCCGCAGCAGCAGCTGGTCCGGCTGAACATGGACCTCGCCCGCGCCCAGCGGCAGCTCGAGCGCGACCCGGCCGCCGCCCACGCCGCGCTCGGCGAGGCCGCGGGCCTGGCGCGGGAGACGCTCGAGGACCTGCGGGCCCTGTCGCGCGGCATCGCCCCGCCGGTGCTCGCCGACCGCGGCCTGGCCGCCGCTCTCGCCGCGATCGCCGCCCGCTCCCCCGTGCCGGTCGACCTCGCCGTCGACCTGCCCACCGAGCGCCTCGCACCGGTCACCGAGAACACCGCCTACTTCGTCGTCAGCGAGGCGCTGGCCAACATCGCCAAGCACAGCGACGCGACGACGAGCCGGGTCGAGGTCCGGTGCGCGGGCGACCGGCTCCGGGTCGTCGTCGAGGACGACGGCACCGGGGGCGCCGTGATCGCGGCCGGTCACGGACTCGCGGGCCTGGCCGACCGGCTGCAGGCGGTGGACGGCGTCCTGACCGTGGAGAGCCCGCGCGGCGGACCCACCCGGCTGACCGCGGACCTGCCGTGCGCGTGATCCTCGCCGAGGACTCCGTCCTCCTGCGGGAGGGCCTGGTCCGGCTCCTCGAGGAGGCCGGCACCGAGGTG
Source organism: Blastococcus sp. SYSU D00922 (assembly GCF_054050495.1). NCBI lineage: Bacteria > Bacillati > Actinomycetota > Actinomycetes > Geodermatophilales > Geodermatophilaceae > Blastococcus > Blastococcus sp. SYSU D00922. Next base: position 154,213 of record NZ_JBJGZL010000006.1, on the reverse strand, counting down.
GTCGCCGCCGTCGGCGACGGCCCCTCGCTCGTCCGGGCGGTGCGCGAGCACCGCCCGGACGTCGCCGTCGTCGACGTCCGGATGCCGCCGACGCACACCGACGAGGGGCTCCGCGCCGCCGTCGAGGCCCGGCGGGAGGTGCCGGGGACGGCGGTCCTCGTCCTCTCCCAGTACGTCGAGGTCGCCTACGCCGACGAGCTGCTCGCCGACGGCGCCGGCGGGGTCGGCTACCTGCTCAAGGACCGCGTCGCCGACGTGGACACGTTCCTGTCGGCCCTGGAGGACGTCGTCGGCGGCGGCACGGTGCTCGACCCGCAGGTCGTCGCCCAGCTGTTCGCCCGGCGGCGCGCCGACGACCCGGTCCGGCGGCTGACCCCGCGGGAACGCGAGGTGCTCGGCCTGATCGCGGAGGGCCACTCCAACGCCGCGATAGCCCGGCTCCTCATGGTCACCCCCGGCGCGGTCGAGAAGCACACCCAGCACATCTTCGCCAAGCTCGGCCTCGCTCAGGACGACGACCAGCACCGGCGGGTCATGGCCACGCTGGCCTACCTGCGCAGCTGACCGGAACTGGTTGGCGGAGCGTCGGACCCGACCGGTAGACAACCTCCGTGGCCGACGACATCTACGACCAGCTCCGCCCGGCGACGGCCGAGGAGTGGCCCGAGTTCCTGCAGACCATGGCGGGCGCCTTCGGCGAGACGCCGGTCGGGCCCTACGTCGACACACCGTCGCCGGTCGCCGAGCTGGACCGGTCGCTCGGGCTCTGGGACGACGGACGCGTGGTCGCGACCTCCGGCATCTACAGCCGCGAGCTCACCGTGCCCGGCGCGCTCGTGCCGTGCGCCGGCATCACGTGGGTGACCGTCGCCCCGACCCACCGCCGCCGTGGCGTCCTGACCGCGATGATGCGGCGCCAGCTCACCGAGCTCCACGAGCAGGAGCGGGAGCCGGTGGCAGCGCTCTGGGCCTCCGAGCACCCCATCTACGGGCGCTTCGGCTACGCGCCCGCCACCGTCCGCGCCCCGCTGTCCGGGCCGACCGCCCGCCTGCGCCTGCGGCCGGACGTCGACCTCGGGACCGGCCGGGTCACCATCGTCGACGAGGCCGCCTACCGGCCGGCCGCGGTCGCCGTGCACGACACGGTGCGCCGCGCCGTCCCGGGCAACCTGGCCCGCGACGACCGCTGGTGGGACCGCGAGCTGCTCGACCTCCCCGAGCACCGGCACGGTGCCACCGCCCGCCGGTACCTGCTGCACACCGAGACCGACGGCACCGTCACCGGGTACGCCGCCTACCGGGTGAAGGAGAGCTGGACCGAGACCGGCCACCCCGACGGCACGCTCACCGTCGAGGAGGTGCGCGGGCTCAGCACGCCCGCCTACGCCTCGCTGTGGCAGGTGCTGCTCTCGATCGACCTGGTGAGCACCGTCCGGCTGCAGCGCGCGCACCCCGACGACCCGATCCGCGCCATGGTCACCGACGCCCGGGCGCTCACCGGTCCGCCGCGGGACGGGCTCTGGGTGCGGCTGGTGGACGTCGGCCGGGCCTTGTCCGCCCGGCGGTACCCGGCCCGGATCGACCTGGTCTTCGACGTCCGTGACCCGTTCTGCGCGTGGAACCACGGGCGCTGGCACGTCTGGGGCCACCCGTCGGGCGCGTTCTGCGAGCGCACCGACCGCGACCCCGACATCTCCCTCGGCATCGAGGAGCTGTCGGCCATCTACCTCGGCGGCACCTCGCTGGCCACGCTGCAGGCCGCCGGGCGGGTCACGGAGATCAGCCCCGGCGCGGTCACCCACGCCTCCACCGCGTTCGGCTGGCCGGTCACCCCGTGGTGCCCGGACGACTTCTGAGAGCCCCGGCATGACCTGGGACGACGCACGGCGAGCCTTCGCCGACGCCGCGCGGTGGTTCGTGGACACGACCGCCAGGGTCGGCGACCGCTGGAGCGAGCCCGGGCTCGGCGAGTGGGACGTCCGCGCCCTGGTCGGCCACACCAGCCGCTCGCTCCTGACGGTCGAGACCTACCTCGAGCAGCCCGCGGAGGCTGTCGCGGTCGACTCGGCCGCCGGGTACTTCCGGGCCACCAGCGCGATGACCGCCGGTCCGGCGGTGGCCGAGCGGGGGCGCGAGGCGGGCGCGGCGCTGGGCGACGATCCCAGCGCCGCGGTGGCCGCGATCGCGGCCCGGGTGGTCCCGCTGGTCAGCGCACGGACCGGCGACGAGCTGCTGACGACGGTGGCCGGGGGCATGCGCCTGGCCGACTACCTCCCGACGCGGACCTTCGAGCTCGCCGTCCACACCGCCGACCTCTGCGCCGCGCTCGGCCTGCCGGCGGACGTCCCGCCGAGCGCGGCGGCCCAGGCCCTCGGCCTGGTCACAGAACTGGCGGTCACCGGCGGGCGCGCCGGCCCGCTGCTCTTGGCCGCGACCGGGCGGGACGGCCTGCCGAGCGGGTTCTCCGTGCTCTGATCAGGGGTGCTGCTGCGGACCCGTCGACTGACCGCCGGCCGGGCGGTGCCGGTCGCGCTCGTAGTCGCTGATCAGCCCGATCCGGCGGACGTGCCGCTCGTCCTCGCTGAACGGCGTGCGGAGGAACTCGAGCACCAGCTCGGTCGCCTCCTCGGAGCTGTGCTGGCGGGCGCCGACGGCCACCACGTTGGCGTCGTTGTGCTGGCGCGCCAGCTGCGCCGTCGAGGTGTTCCAGACCAGGGCCGCCCGGACGCCGGGCACCTTGTTCGCCGCGATCTGCTCGCCGTTGCCGGAACCACCGATGACGACGCCGAGCGACCCGGGCTCGGTGACGGTCCGCTCCCCCACCTCGAAGCAGAAGGGCGGGTAGTCGTCCTGCGCGTCGTACTCGAACGCGCCGCAGTCGACCGGCTCGTGACCTGCGTCGGTGAGTGCCTGCTTCAGGTGCTCCTTGAACTCGAGGCCTGCGTGGTCGGTACCGATGAAGACGCGCACGGGCGCGAGTCTGTCAGGCTCCGAGCGTGGCGGTGCTGGGGGTCGACGGCTGGCGCGGGCGATGGGTGGGCGCGTTGCTCGACGGCCGCGCAGTCACGCTGCTCGACCTCCCCGACGCCGAGGCCGTCCTGGCGGTCCCCGACGTCGAGCTCGTCGCCATCGACATGCCCATCGGCCTCTCGGACGACGGGGTCCGCGCCTGCGACGTCGCCGCGCGGCGGCTGCTGACCGGAGCGGCCAGCTCTGTCTTCCCCGCACCGGTGCGGGCCGTGCTGGCCACCGACGACTACGCCGAGGCCCGCCGGATCGCGCTCGCCGCGTCGGGCCGGTCGATCTCCGCGCAGGCGTTCCAGCTGGGGAAGGCCATCCGCTCGCTGGACGAGGCGCTCGGCGACCCGCCCACCGACCGGGTCGTGGAGGTCCACCCCGAGCTGGCGTTCCGCGCCCTCTCCGGCGAGGTGCGCGACCGGAAGGGCACGGCCCGCGGGACCGTGCAGCGCCTGCGGGCCCTCCGCGGGGTGATGGACGTCGAGGAGGCACTGCTGTGCGCGCCGACCGGCGTCCCGGTGGTCGACGCCCTGGACGCGTGCGCCGCGGCCTGGTCCGCCAGGCGGCTGGCCCGCGGCGAGGGCGAGTGCGTCGGCGACGGCGGCACGGACTCCCGGGGCCGCCCGATGCGGATCTGCTGGTGATCAGTCGCCGGTGAGCCGGCGGACGGCACCCATCGGCAGCACCCGCAGCAGGCCGGCGACCGGTCGCCACGGCCACTCGGGCACGTAGCCCCGCGCGGGCTCCCGCTCGACGACGTCGACCAGCGCGCGGACACCCTTGTCCAGCCCGACGGTGAGCGGACCCCGGCGCCCCTCGTTGATCGCCGTCTCGATGTAGCCGGGCAGGATCGCCGACACCACGATCTGGGACCCCAGGACGTCGGAGCGGATGCCCTCCGCGAGCGAGTTCAGCGCCGCCTTGCTGGCGCCGTAGGCGGTCCGGCTGCCCTTCATGCCGCGGACGCTGGCCACCGAGCTGATCAGGACGAGGTGCCCGGCGCCCTGCTCGCGGAAGAGCTCCATCGCGACCTCGCACTGGGCGTGGGTGCCGAGGACGTTGGTCAGCAGGATGGCGCGGTTGTCGGCGGCCCGGCCGGTGCCGATGGAGGCGCCCCGGCCGATGCCGGCGTTCGCGATCACCCGGTCGAAGCCGCCGAGCTGGTCGGCCAGCCGGCGCATCGCGGTCGGGACGGAGTCCGGGTCGTCGACGTCCATCGCCGCGGTGACCACGCGGATGCCCGGGTGCGCGGCCAGCAGCTCGTCCCGGAGCGCGTCGAGCCGGTCGGTGCGGCGGGCGGCCAGCGCCAGGTCGCGGCCCATGGCGGCGAACCGGCGGGCCATGCCCTCGCCGAGGCCGGCGCTCGCGCCGGAGATGAAGATGCGCTGGCGGACGGGGTTCGGCACCGCGACAGCATGCCGCACGCGGCCGGGCAGGGACCTCGGGCCCTGCCCCGCACGAACTGGCCGTGACCGGCCGGTCGCGGGACAGCAGCACGCGCCGGGAGACCGCTCCCACGTGTCACGGACGGGCCCGCCGCGTCGTCTCCATCACTAGCGTCCCGCGCGGTCTCAGGTCGTGGACCCGGCCGGCGCCGCTCGGGCTCCGCGCGCCCGCGCAGCCCCGCGTACCCGCACCGGAGGAGACACCATGTCCACCGATCGCCCGCCCGTTCCCGGACCCCGCACGCCCACCGACGCCGGCCCGCCCGAGGAGGACCGGCGCACCGGCCCGGGCGGACGCCCGCTGTGGGTCGCGCTCGTCCTCATCTGCACGGTGCAGCTGATGGTCGTGCTCGACGGCTCCGTCGTGAACATCGCCCTCCCCCGGATCCAGGAGGAGCTGTCCATCACCGACGCCGACCTCACCTGGGTCGTCACGGCCTACGCGATCGCCTTCGGCGGCCTGCTGCTGCTCGGCGGACGGCTCGGCGACCTCATCGGCCGGCGCAAGGTCTTCTTCGCCGGCGTGCTGCTGTTCTCCCTGGGCTCGTTGCTCGCCGGCGTGGCCCAGGAGCAGTGGCAGCTGCTCGGTGCCCGCGCGCTGCAGGGCGCCGGTGCCGCGGCGGCGTCCCCGACCGCGCTGGCGCTGATCACCACCACGTTCCCGGCCGGACCCCAGCGGAACCGGGCCTTCGCCGTCTACGCGGCCATGTCCGGCGCGGGCGCGGCCGTGGGGCTCATCCTGGGTGGCGCGCTCACCGAGTCGTCCTGGCGCTGGACGATGCTGATCAACGTGCCGATCGGGCTGGTGGTGGCGTTCCTGGCGCCCCGCTTCCTCGCGGAGTCCGCGCCGCAGCCGGGCCGGTGGGACCTGCCGGGAGCGGTGACGGGGACCACCGGGATCGCCGCGATCGTCTACGGCTTCAACCGCAAGGCGCAGACCGACGCCGACACCGGCCTGCCCCAGGAGTGGTCGGACACGCTGGTGTACGGCCCGATCATCGCGGGCGTCGTGCTGCTGGTGGCCTTCTTCCTCATCGAGGCGCGCTCGTCCCACGCCCTCCTGCCGATGCGGGTCCTGGCCGACCGGACGCGGGCGGTGAGCTTCGTGGCGATGCTGGTCACCGGCGCGGCGATCTTCGCGATGTTCCTGTTCGTGTCGCTGTTCGTGCAGCAGGTGCTCGGCTACAGCCCGCTCGAGGCCGGTGTCGCCTTCCTGCCGTTCACGGTCGGCATCGTCGTCGCGGCGCAGATCGCGTCCACGCTCGCCTCGCGGGTCGACCCCCGGTGGATCGCCGGTGCGGGTGCCGGCCTGTCGGTCCTGGCCATGTGGGGCTACAGCCAGATGGACGTCGGCGCCGGGTACGCCGCCGACCTGCTGCCGTGGATCGTGGTCCAGGCCGTCGGCATGGGCCTGCTGTTCGTGCCGCTCACCCTCACGGCGGTCAGCCGGGTCGACCCCAACGACGCCGGCGTGGGCTCGGCCGTGCTCAACACGGTGCAGCAGGTGGGCGGCGCCATCGGCATCGCCGTGCTCGGCACGGTCTTCGCCAACGGCATCAGCGAGCGGTTCGCCCAGCTCGCCGCCTCGGGTCCTCCCGGGCCGGAAGCCGCCCTCGAGGCGCAGGCGTACGGGACGTCGCAGGCGTTCATGGTGGCGATCTGGATGATGGTCGCCGTCGCCGTGGTGATCCTCGTCGGCCTGAACATCAGGCACGAGGACCTGGCCACCGACGTCACGCCGGGTCAGGCGGCGGCGCTGGCCGAGGGTGCGACCGCGGGCGAGCCGCCGGAGATCCCGCCGCAGGCGGAATCCCCGGCGGACGACCGGGCCGGCTCGGGAGCCGGTGGGGAGGTCAGCGGCGGCCGGTGAGCTCGAGGGCGTCGGCCGGGACGGAGTCCATGTCCGGGCCGGAGAGCCGGGTGCGCTTGAGCTCCCAGAAGTCGGGCAGGTTGGCGAGAAGGACGGCGCCGTCGAAGGCCTTGCCGGCGTCCTCGCCGGTCGGGACCTTGCTGATGACCGGGCCGAAGAAGGCGACGCCGTCGATGTGCATGACCGGCGTGCCGACGTCGTCGCCGACCGGGTCCATGCCCTCGTGGTGGCTCTTCTCCAGCGCCTCGTCGTACTCGGTGGAGGTGGCGGCCTCGGCGAGGTCGGCGGGCAGCCCGGCCCGCTCGAGCGCCGGGACGATCAGGTCGTCGAGCTCGAGCCCCTCGTGGTGCCGGAGCGTGCCCATGGCGGTGTAGAGGTCGCCGAGGACCTCGTCACCGTGCTGCTGGGCGGCGGCGATGGCGACCCGGACCGGGCCGATCGCCTTCTTCATCATCTCCTGGTACTCCTCCGGCAGGTCCCGGCCGCGGTTGAGCACGGCGAGGGACATGACGTGCCAGTGCAGGTCGATGTCGCGGACCTTGGCCGCCTCGAGCACCCAGCGGCTGGTCAGCCAGGCCCAGGGGCACAGCGGGTCGAACCAGAAGTCCACCCGGGCCTTGGTGGGGGCGCTCTGCACTGCCTCGGTCATGTACCGCTCCTCTGCGTTCGTCGTCGCGCCGGCGTGGCCGGTCTCGCTGGAAGGCGTCAATCCGGATCGCCGTCGGCTTGTTCCCTGCCCCGCGGCGATCCCGGTGGAACGGGGAGAAAATCCGTCGTCCGCGCATGGGAAGCTGGGCTGTGTGGCCGTTCCCAACCTGACCCGCACCGATGCCGCTGCCCGCGCCGAGCTCCTGGCCGTGCAGAGCTACGACCTCCAGCTCGACGTCACCGACGGCGACGGGCACCCCGGCGAGCGCACGTTCCGCTCGGTCACGACCGTCGAGTTCACCGCGCGCGAGGCCGGGGCGAGCACCTTCATCGACCTGGTCGCCGACACCGTGCTCTCGGCGACGCTCAACGGGGCCGAGCTCGACGTCAGCACCTACACCGAGGACGGCGGCCTGCCGCTGCCCGGCCTGGCGGAGCAGAACACGCTGGTCGTCACCGCCGACTGCCGGTACTCGAACTCCGGTGAGGGCCTGCACCGCTTCGAGGACCCCGAGGACGGGCAGGTCTACCTCTACACGCAGTTCGAGCCGGCCGACGCCAAGCGGATGTTCGCCTGCTTCGACCAGCCCGACCTCAAGGCCACCTTCACGTTGCACGTCGTCGCGCCGTTCGACTGGCAGGTCATCTCGAACACCGGCGGGCGCACCATCGAGGCCGGCCCGGGCGGCTCCCAGCTCGCGCACTTCGAGCCGACCAAGCGCATCTCGACCTACCTCGTCGCGCTGATCGCCGGTCCGTACGCGAAGGTCACCGACTCGCACGAGGGCATCCCGCTCGGCCTGTACTGCCGCGCCTCGCTGGCCAAGTTCCTCGACGCCGACGAGCTCTTCCGCGTCACCAAGCAGGGCTTCGACTTCTACCACCGGGTGTTCGACTACCCGTACCCGTTCGACAAGTACGACCAGCTCTTCGTCCCGGAGTTCAACGCGGGCGCGATGGAGAACGCCGGCGCCGTGACGTTCCTGGAGGACTACGTCTTCCGGTCGAAGGTCAGCCGGGCCCGCTACGAGCGGCGCGCCGAGACGGTGCTGCACGAGCTCGGGCACATGTGGTTCGGCGACCTCGTGACCATGCGCTGGTGGGACGACCTCTGGCTCAACGAGTCCTTCGCGACCTACATCAGCACGCTGTGCCAGGCGGAGGCGACCGAGTACACGACCGCGTGGACGACGTTCGCCAACACCGAGAAGGCGTGGGCGTACGCGCAGGACCAGCTGCCCTCGACCCACCCGATCGCCGCCGACATCCCCGACGTGGCCGCGGTCGAGGTCAACTTCGACGGCATCACCTACGCCAAGGGCGCCTCTGTGCTCAAGCAGCTGGTCGCCTACGTGGGCCGCGACGAGTTCCTCGCGGGCGTGCGCCGCTACTTCCGCAAGCACGAGTTCGGCAACACCACGCTGGCCGACCTGCTCGCGCCGCTCGAGGAGAGCTCCGGCCGCGACCTCTCGGAGTGGGTCGAGCAGTGGCTCAAGACCAGCCAGGTGAACACCCTGCGGCCGGTCTTCGAGCTCACCAACGACGGCCGGTACAAGAGCTTCGCCATCGAGCAGACCGCCGTCGCCGAGCACCCGGTCCTGCGCAACCACCGGCTCGCGGTGGGCCTCTACAGCGAGGGCCCCGGCGGGCTGACCCGCAGCGACCGGGTGGAGCTCGACGTCGCCGGCGCCCGGACCGAGGTCCCCGAGCTGGTGGGGCACCCGGCCGCCGACCTGGTGCTGGTCAACGACGACGACCTCACCTACGCGAAGCTCCGGCTCGACGAGCGGTCGCTGGGCACCCTGCGCACCCGGATCGGCGCCATGCCGGACCCGCTGGCGCGGGCGCTGTGCTGGTCGGCCGCCTGGGACATGACCCGCGACGCCGAGCTGCCCGCCCGCGAGTGGGTGCAGCTCGTGCTGGCCGGCGTCGACGCCGAGACCGAGATCAGCGTCGTCCAGGCGTTGCTGGCCCGCGTGCAGACCGCGCTGTCGTCCTACGCCGACCCGACCTGGGCGTCCACCGGGTGGACGGCGTTGGCCGACCACGCGTTGAGCGCTCTCGAGACGGCGCCGGCGGGCAGCGACATGCAGCTGCAGTGGTCGCGCACCCTCGCCAGCGCGGCCCGGACCGAGGAGCACGCCGCCGTGCTGCGCGGGCTCCTCGACGGCTCCCGCACCTACGAGGGATGCGTCGTGGACGCCGACGCGCGCTGGGCCTTCCTCTCCGGCCTGGTCGCCATCGGTGCCGCCGGCGACGCCGAGATCGACGCCGAAGCCGAGCGGGACGCCACCGCGACGGGCATCCGGCGGGCCGCCACCGCGCGGGCGCTGCGGCCGACGGCGGAGTCGAAGGAGGAGACCTGGGAGCGGGTCTTCCACGACGAGACCGTGCCCAACGCGGTGCACGAGGCGATCCTGCAGGGCTTCTGGCACCCGGCCCAGCGCGAGCTCACCGCCGGCTACGTGGAGCGGTACTTCGCCGAGATCCGTCCCATGTGGGACCGCCGGCCGGGCGAGATCGCGAAGAACGCCGTCCAGTACCTGTTCCCGCCGATCGTCGAGCCCCGCACGATCGCGGCGGCCGATGGCTGGCTGGCCGACACGGAGCAGCCCGCCCCGCTGCGCCGGCTCGTGTCGGAGGGACGCGACGGGATCGCCCGCGCGCTGCGGGCCCGCGAGCGGGACGCCGACGCGAACCTCTGACGCGGCGACGGTGCCGTTCCCCGCTACAGGGGAACGGCACCGTTGTGGACCGATCGCGGGGGCCGGAGGCCTTCCGATCGGAACATGGGCAGGGGCTCTGCCCCGATCGGGGACGGCAGCTGGCCGCGGTGCGGTCCGGAGGACCGCAATGTGATCGGGTGCGGTCCGGAGGACCGCGGTGTTCTAGTGGCGGCGGAGGGAGGCCGGGTGGCCGGCCTGGTCCGACAGCTGCCGGAGCCCGTTGACGATGCCGCCGACCAGGTCGCCGTTGGCGAACGACGTGGTCATCGACAGCACGGCGAGCGCGCAGGCGCGGTCGGGTAGCCGGCGACCGGCACCGGCACCGGTGACGACCTCGACCACCTTCTGGCCGGGTGACACGGCGATGAGCACCGAGTCGGTCGGGTTGACCCCGGAGCGGGCGTGCATCTCCTCGGCCTGGGTGCGGGTCCGCTTGCCGAGGTCACCGATGTAGAGCGTGAACCGCAGCCCGGTCTCCCGGGAGGACATGGTGAGCGCCTCGTCGAGCCGGGCGAGCTCGTGGAACGTGAAGATCTCGTCGAGCCGGGACTGCTCCGCCTCCTCCGTGCGCGAGGACGCGGTGTGCCGGGTGGCCGTGTCGTGCGACTCGGTCTCGAGCGCGGAGGTCATCGCCGTCCTCCCGGGACAGTCGTCGTGGAGTGGGTCATCGGGTCACCAGGTCCCGCGGGCGCCGCCGAGCGGGCCGGCGTCCACCGAGGGGTAGCCGCGGCTGGTCGAGCCGCCGTGCGCGACCGGACCGGCGCCCGTCCCCGCGTCGGTGTTCCGCTCCCCCGACTGCTCCGGGTACATCGACGAGCCCAGCGCGGCCGTCGAGGCGCCGGGGACCGCGGCCGGGCCGTGCGCGGGAGCCGGCCCGTGCCCGCCCGAGCTGCCGCCCTCCGGGTGGGGCTCGTACCAGACCGGCGCGTGCTCCCAGGGCTGGCCGGGCTTGTAGCGGGAGCGCTTGCGCCCGCCGGGGAGGGTCAGCAGCGCCAGCACCACGATGACGGCCAGCGGGATGCCGACGAGTATGAGGAGGACCTCGACGGTGTTCACGGGCGACAACCTACCCAAACGGCACGGGATTCAGCCCGCCACGCCCCACGACGCGGGGTGCCGTCCCGCCCACGGACGCGCCGCCTCCACCTGGGCGGACAGCGAGATGAGCGTGACCTCGTCCGCGGGCCGTCCCACGAGCATGCTGCCGATGGGCAGGCCGCCGTCGGTCCAGTGCAGCGGGACGCTCACGGCGGGCTGCCCGGTCACGTTGAACAGCGCGGTGAAGGCGGCATAGCGCTTGTTGCGCTCGAAGTCCTCGGCCCCGTCGCCGTCGGCGTCGAACCAGCCCACCGGCCGGGGCGTCATGGTGACCACGGGCGCCAGAAGGACGTCGTACCGCTGGGTGGCGTGCAGGAAGCGCCGGGAGAACACCCGCAGGGCGAACATCGACTCCATCGCCGCCTGCGCCGACATCGCCAGCCCGCGGGCGCGCAGCTCCCGGGTCAGCGGACGCAGCTCACCGACCCGCCCCGGCGGGACCGGCAGCGTCGTGCCGGACAGCGCCCACACCTGCTCGAACGACGGGAGGACGTCGGGTCCCAGCAGCCCCTCCGGGACGTCCTCGACCTCGTGGCCGAGGGACGCCAGCAGCGCCGACGCGTCCTCGAACGCGGCGGTCACCTCGGGGTCCAGGACGACGCCGGGCATCGGGGTCTCGCGGAACCGGCCGATGCGCAGCCGGCCGGGGTCGCGGTCCGCGGCGCCGAGGAAGGTCTCCCCCGGCGGCAGCGGCGGCGCCCAGGCCGGGTCGCCGAGCACCGGCCCGGCCATGGCGTCCAGCATCGCGGCGGCGTCCCGGACCGTCCGGGCCAGCGGCCCGTTCGTGCCCAGGCCGGTCACCTCGCTGCCGAAGGGGGCGTTGCTGACGCGTCCACGGGTGGGCTTGATGCCGTAGATGCCGTTGATGGACGCCGGGATGCGGATCGAGCCGCCACCGTCGCTGCCCTGCGCGAACGGGACCATCCCCGCCGCCACCGCGACCGCCGCACCGCCGCTGGAGCCGCCGGCCAGCCGGGTCGGGTCCCACGGGCACCGGGCGGGCCCGGCCAGCTCGTTGTCGGTGTAGCAGGGGAAGCCGAACTCGGGGGTGTTGGTCTTGCCGAGGCTGATCGTCCCGGCGGCGGCCAGCTTGGTGACGACGGCGTCGTCGACGGCCGGCACGAAGTCGGCCATGACCGCGGAGCCGAACGTCGTGCGGACGCCCGCGGTGTTGTTCAGGTCCTTGATCGCGGTCGGGACGCCAAGCAGCGGCGGCAGGTCGCCGCCCTCGCGGAGCACCGCCTCGGCCCGGCCCGCGGCCTCGCGCGCCCGCTCGGGGGTGACGGTGATGAAGGCGCCCAGCCCGGGATCCAGGGCATCGATCCGGCCGAGGGCGTGCTCGACCAGCTCGGTCGGGCTCACCTCCTTCGCGCGGACGGCGGCGGCCTGCTCGAGCGCGGTGAGGTCGTGCAGCTGCGTCACGGCGCCGACGCTAGACCTCGGTCTCGGGCACCCCGATCGGGTTCCCGGCCGGCCAGTCCCCCGCCCCCACGACCGCCCGGCGGATCGGCGCGAGGAGCCCCGCCAGCCTGTCGCACCCGGCGTCGCCCAGCGCCCGCCACGGCGCGAGGGCCAGCCGGTCGGTGTCCGCCTCGATCGCGGCGACCATGGCCAGGCCCTCGGCGGTGAGCTCGCCCTCGTCCATCCAGCGCCGCTCGACCAGCCGCGCCGTCGCGTCGTCCCACGCGGCGTCGTCCCAGCCCCGGGCCCGGAGCAGCCACTCGCGGTCGGACCGGCCCGCGGCCGCGGCGAGCACGTGGGCGGTGATCCCGTCGACCTCCCGCTGGACCAGGGCGACCGTGTGCCCGTCACCGCGGTGCTCCCGGAGCGTGGTGAGCGCCTGCCACAGGCGCAGGTGCGGCTCGTCGGGCACGGACACGGCGGTGTTGGCCGCGGCGAGCGGGCGACCCGGCAGGTCGACCCCCGACGCAGCCCTCGCGGCGAGGTCCGCCGCCTCCGCCGCCTCCGGCGAGGAGACCCACTCGTCGCCGAGCACCCGGCGGACGGCGCCGTCCACGCCGGCGAGCCGAGCGTCCAGCGCGGCACCCGGCGCGACGTCCGACCAGACCGCCGGCACGCGGCGGGCCACGAAGTCCGGGGCGAAGTTGTAGAAGACCGCCGTCACGACCTCGGCGCCGACCGCGCCCATCGGGGCGGCGCGCTGCGCGAAGTAGCCGCTCCAGAACCCGCGCAGCCCGGCCGCCTCCGCGGCGTCGCGGCACTCCTGGGCGAAGTAGCTCAGGGCGTGGAACGGCTCGGCGAGGGCCCACAGCCTCCGAGCGGTGCCCGGAGAGCTCACGCGCTGACGCTCTCGGGCACGCCCAGCCAGTCCCGCCACCGCGGATCGACCGTCCGCGTCCCGAGCAACCGCCAGGCGGCACCGCTCGGCGTCCGGGGCGGGTGCGGCAGGGCCCAGCCCATCTCCGCCAGGGACCTGTCGGCCTTGGTGTGGTTGCACCGCCGGCAGGCGGCGACCACGTTGTCCCAGGTGTGCGTGCCGCCCCGGCTGCGCGGGACGACGTGGTCGATGCTCGTCGCCGACCCACCGCAGTAGACGCACGTCTGCCCGTCGCGGGTGAACACCGCGCGGCGCGACAGCGGCACGGACGCGGGGTAGGGCACCCGCACGTACCTGGTCAGCCGGACGACGACGGGCACGGGCAGGCTCACCCGCTCGGCGTGGACGACGTCCGCGGCGGAGTCGACCGGCTCCGCTTTCTCCGCCAGGACCAGCACGATGGCCCGCCGGCTCGACACGACGCACAGCGGCTCGTACGTCGCGTTGAGGAGCAGTGTCGCGCTCGTCGTCCCCGGCGAGGGGACAGGCAGCAGCGATGGGTGGTGTGGGTCGCGGCGGGGGCCTGGATGACCCACCGTCGTCGACCCGGACGCGGCTCGCGGCACGGCTCACCTCCGGTCACCCCGGACCGCCGGTGGCTCCGAGACCCGCGGGCTGGCCCCATTCTGACCCGCGGAAGGCCGTTCGGCGTAGTCGGAATGCGCCTGGCAACTACCGTGGGGGCGATGCGCTACCCCGAGGCCCCCCGGCTCGACCTCGTCGAGGACCTGCACGGACACCGCGTCGCCGACCCCTACCGCTGGCTCGAGGACGACGCCGACCCGCGCACGCGGGCGTGGAGCGAGGCCCAGGACGTCCTCGCCGGCGAGCTCCTCTCCCACCTGCCGATGCGGCCGGCGTTCGCCGAGCGCCTGGAGCAGCTGGTGCGCTCCGGCGCGGTCGGCGTCCCGGTCTGGCGGGGCGGCCGCGCCTTCTCCACCCGCCGCGACCCGGGCCAGGAGCACGCCGTCCTGCGGGTGCGCGAGGCCGACGGCACCGTGCGGGTGCTGGTCGACCCCACGGCCCTCGACCCGGCCGGGACGACGACGCTCGACGCGTGGTCGCCCTCGTGGGAGGGCGACCGGCTGGCCTACCAGCTCTCCACGGGTGGCGACGAGGAGTCGCGGCTCTACGTCATGGACGTCGCCACCGGCGAGGTGGTCGACGGCCCGATCGACCGCTGCCGGTACTCCCCCGTCGCCTGGCTGCCCGGCGGCGACGAGCTCTTCTACGTGCGCCGCCTCGCCCCCGACCAGGTGCCCGCCGGGGAGGAGCAGTTCCACCGCCGGGTGTGGCGCCACCGGGTCGGCACCCCCGCCGACGACGACCTGCTCGTGCACGGCGAGGGCAGCGACCCCACCACGTACTTCGGCGTCCACACCAGCCGCGACGGCCGGTGGCTCGTCGTGTCCGGCGCCGCGGGCACCGCTCCGCGCGACGACGTCTGGATCGCCGACCTGGCCGGGGACGGCGCCCTGCGGGACTTCCAGGTCGGCGTCGACGCCCAGACGGCGGCCTGGGTCGCCCGCGACGGGCGGCTGTGGCTGATGTCCGACCGCGGCACGCCGCGCTGGCGGCTGGCCGTCGCCGACCCCGCCGACATGGCCACCTGGGCGCCCGAGGCGTGGCGGGACGTCGTCCCGCAACTCCCCGACGCCGTCCTCTCCGACGTCGCGCTGGTCGACGCCCCGGACGGATCCCTGCAGGTGCTGGCCGTGCACGCCGTGGACGCGACCGACCGGCTGTCGGTGTGGGCCGCGGACGGCTCCGGCCGCCTGGCCGACGTCGAGGGCCTCGGGGCCGGGAGCATCTCCGGCGTCAGCTCGCCGCCCGAGGGCGGCGGGCGGGCGTGGGTCGGCTACACCGACTACGCGACGCCGCCGTCGGTGCTGGTCTGGGACGCCGGCTCGCCGACCGCGCTGGAGAGCTGGGAGCAGGCCGCCGTGGCCGGCGAGGTGCCGGAGCTGACGGTCGTCGAGACGCACGCGACGTCGGCCGACGGCACGCCGGTTCACCTGTTCGTCCTGTCCGGGACCGGCACGCCGGACACGCCGCGGCCGACCGTGCTCTACGGCTACGGCGGCTTCAACGTCTCGGTGACGCCCGCGTACAGCGCGCAGGCGCTGTCCTGGGTGGCCGCCGGCGGCGTCTGGGCCGTGGCGAACCTGCGCGGGGGCTCCGAGCACGGCGAGGAGTGGCACCGGGCCGGGATGCGCGAGCGCAAGCAGAACGTGTTCGACGACTTCGCCGCGGCCGGCGAGCACCTCGTGGCCCAGGGGTGGACGACGCACCGCCAGCTCGGCGTCTTCGGCGGCTCGAACGGCGGGCTGCTCGTCGGCGCGACGCTCACCCAGCGGCCCGACCTGGCCGCGGCCGTCGTCTGCAGCGCCCCGCTGCTCGACATGGTCCGGTACGAGCTGTTCGGCCTGGGGCGGACCTGGAACGACGAGTACGGCACCGCCGAGGACCCCACGGAGCTCGGCTGGCTGCTGGGGTACTCGCCGTACCACGCGGTCCGGGAGGGGACGGCGTACCCGGCGGTCCTGTTCACCACGTTCGAGTCCGACACCCGGGTGCACCCGCTGCACGGCCGGAAGCTCGCCGCCGCGCTGCAGCACGCCACGACGGCGGAGGCGCCGATCGTGCTGCGCAGGGAGACCTCGGTCGGGCACGGCGCCCGGGCGGTCAGCCGGACGGTCGGCCTCGCCGCGGACCAGCTCGCCTTCCTCGCCCAGCACACGGGTCTGGCCCTTCGGTAGGACGCGACCCCCGCATCGCTGACACGGGGACGTTCACCTGGAAGGATTTCCGGTGATGAGCCGATCACTAACCGTGCTGGCCGTGGACGATCCGTCCTCGGGCATGCCCGACTGCGCGGAGTACTGGCTCTGCCAGAAGCTCTACGACTGGTTCGGCATGGACTGGCTGGCCGAGAACGCCCGCGTGCTCGTCGCGACGCCGGCGCGCATCCTGCTGGTCGTCCTCGTGGCGGTGGTCGCGCGGGCGCTGGCGCACCGGGCCATCCGGCGGCTCACCGACCGGACCGCCACCGGCGCGATGCCCACGATCCTGCGCCCGCTGCGCAACCGGGTGGCCCAGCACGACGCCGACGGGCAGATCGTCGAGCGCCGCACCCAGCGGGCCGAGGCCATCGGCTCGGTGCTGCGCAGCTTCGCCTCGATCGTGGTCCTGGGCATCGCCGTCGTCCTGGTGCTCGGCGAGCTGGGCATCAACCTGGCCCCGATCGTCGCCAGCGCCGGCGTGGTCGGCGTGGCGCTCGGTTTCGGCGCGCAGAACCTGATCAAGGACTTCATCGCCGGGATCGGGATCATCCTCGAGGACCAGTACGGCGTCGGTGACGTCGTCGACCTCGGCGAGGCCAGCGGGACCGTCGAGGCGGTGGGCCTGCGGATCACGCGGCTGCGCGACGTCAACGGCGTGGTCTGGTACGTCCGCAACGGCGAGGTCCTGCGGGTGGGAAACAAGAGCCAGGGCTTCGCGCAGGTCGTCATCGACATGCCCGTCGCGCACGACACCGACCTCGAGCGCGCCCGCGCGGTGATGCAGGAGGTCGCCGACGCGATGTACGCCGAGGAGGAGTGGGCGGCGGTGCTGCTCGCCGAGCCCGAGTCGCTCGGCGTCGAGCAGATCACCTCCGAAGGCGTCTTCCTGCGGCTGCAGGTGCGCAGCACCAACGCCGACCAGTGGCGCGTCGGCCGCGAGCTGCGGATGCGGCTCAAGGAGCGGTTCGTCGCCGAGGGCATCCGCACGCCCCTGCCGCTGCTCGCCGGCGCCACCGGCAACGGTTCGGGGGTCCGCTGACCGCGGCCGCGCCCGAGGGGGTCTCCCCGACCGGCGCACCCGAGCGGCAGGCGACGTTCCGCGAGGTCTTCGCCGTCCGCGAGTTCCGCCCGCTGTTCGGGACCTTCCTCCTCTCCACCGCCGGGGACGAGCTCGCCCGGGTGGCGCTGACCGTGCTGGTCTACCAGCGGACGTCCTCGCCGCTGCTGTCGGCGCTCACGTTCGCGATCGGGCATCTGCCCTGGCTGCTCGGCGGCCCGTTCCTCGCCACGATCGCCGACCGGTTCCCCCGGCACCGGGTGCTCATCGCCGCGGACGTGGCGCGGGCCGTCGTCCTCGCCGGCATGGCGATCCCGGGGACGCCGTTGCCGGTGCTGCTCGGGCTGCTGTTCCTGGTGTCGCTGTGCGCGCCACCGTTCGAGTCGGCGCGCTCGGCGCTCATGGCCGACGTGCTGGACGGGGACCGCTACGCCGTCGCGACGTCGCTGACCAACATCACGCTCCAGCTGGCCCAGGTGGTCGGCTTCCTCGCGGCCGGGGCGCTGGTGACCGTGCTCAGCCCGTCGGGGGCGCTGCTCATCGACGCCGGCACGTTCGTCGTGTCCGCGCTGTGGCTGTGGGCCGGGCTGAAACGGCGCCCCGCACCGGCCGGCGACGAGGGTCCCCGGTCGGTCCTGCGGGACACCGGGGCGGGCCTCCGGCTGATCCGCCGGTCATCCCGGCTCATCGCGATCATGGGCGTGCTCTGGGTGGCGACGCTGTTCACCTACGCCTCCGAGGGCGTCGCGGCGCCGCTGGTCCACGAGCTCGGCTCGGACGCGACGGCGGCCATCGGCGTCCTGCTGTCGGCCAACCCGCTGGGCGTCACCGTCGGCGGGCTGGTCATCGCCCGCCTGGTCGCACCGGAGCGGCGCGAGCGGCTGGTGGTCCCGCTGGTCGTGCTGTCCCTGGCACCGCTGCTGGTGGCCGGTGGGGTCGCCGTCGTCGCCGGGCCCGGGACCCTGCCGTTCGCCGTCGTCGTCGGGCTGCTGTTCGTCTCCGGGCTCGGGTCCTCGTGGTTGATCCCGCTGAACGTGTCGTTCGTGCGCGCCGTCCCGGCCGCCTTCCGCGGGCGCGCCTTCGGGGTGGCCGTCAGCGGGCTGTACGGCGTGCAGGCGCTGGGTGCGCTGGCCGCCGGCCTCCTGGCCGAGGGGATCTCGGCCAGCGGGGTGCTCGCCCTGTCCGGTGGTCTCGGTCTCATCGCGGTGGCTCCCGCGCTGGTCGCCTATCGGCGCACCCAGGCCTCCGTGGCGGGAGCCCCCGCCGGTGAGGGACCATCGGGGGCATGAGCGAGTCGAGCCGGCCCCTGCCCTCGGCGCGCACCTTCTACGACGAGGTCGGCGGCGCACCGACCTTCACCCGGCTGGTGGCCCACTTCTACGCGGCGGTGCGGACCGATCCGGTGATCGCGCCGCTGTACCCGCAGGACGACTGGGAGGGCGCCGAGGTCCGCCTGCGGTCGTTCCTGGAGCAGTACTGGGGCGGCCCGACGACCTACTCGCAGCAGCGCGGCCACCCCCGGCTGCGGATGCGGCACGCGCCGTTCGCCATCGGGCCGGCCGAGCGGGACGCCTGGCTGACCCACATGCGGGCAGCCGTCGACTCGCTGGGGCTCACCCCCGAGCAGGACGCGACCCTCTGGGGTTACCTGGAGATGGCCGCGCGCAGCATGCAGAACCGGTTTCCCGACGACGCGGCCGGCGACCTCACCCCCTGAACGTCCCGAACTACCTTCGAGGAGCCCGGTGCCCCCGCACCCGCCCGTCCTCGCGCCGTCCACCGACTGGTGGCGGAGCGCGGTCTTCTACCAGATCTACGTCCGCAGCTTCGCCGACGGCAACGGCGACGGCGTGGGTGACCTGGCCGGCATCCGGTCGCGGCTGGGCTACCTGGCCGACCTCGGCGTGGACGCCCTCTGGATCACGCCGTTCTACCCCTCACCCATGGCCGACCACGGCTACGACGTGGCCGACCCGCGCGACGTCGAGCCGGTGTTCGGGGACCTCGCCGAGTTCGACGCGCTGCTGGCCGAGGCGCACGCGCTGGGCATCCGGGTGACGATCGACCTGGTCCCCAACCACAGCTCGCACGACCACGAGTGGTTCCGGGCGGCGCTGGCGGCGGCTCCCGGCTCGCCGGAGCGGGCGCGGTACCTGTTCCGCGACGGCCGCGGGCCCGACGGCAGCGAGCCGCCGAACAACTGGCCGTCGGTGTTCGGCGGGCCGGCGTGGACGCGCGTGCCCGACGGGCAGTGGTACCTGCACCTGTTCGCTCCCGAGCAGCCCGACCTGAACTTCGGCAACCCCGAGGTGGTGGCCGACCTCGAGGAGACGATGCGCTTCTGGCTGGACCGGGGTGTCGACGGCTTCCGCATCGACGTCGCGCACGGCATGGCCAAGCCCGACGGCCTGCCGGACATGGTGCCGATCGACGACACCGGCCTCCTGGCCGACCACGCCGAGGGCGACCACCGCTTCGACCACGACGGCGTGCACGTCGTGCACCGGCGGATCCGGTCGGTGCTGGACGAGTACCCGGGGACGATGGCGGTCGGCGAGGTCTGGCTGGCCGACGACGACCGGCTGGCCCGGTACCTCCGCGAGGACGAGCTGCAGCTGGCGTTCAACTTCAAGCTGCTGACGGCGGAGTGGGACGCCGACGAGCTGCGCCAGGCGGTCGACCACTCCCTCGCCACCGTCCAGGGGACGCCCGCGCCGGCCTGCTGGGTGCTGTCCAACCACGACCGGCCCCGGCACGTCACCCGCTACGGCGGCGGCGAGTTGGGGCTGCGCCGGGCGCGGGCGGCGGCGCTGCTGCAGCTGGCGCTGCCGGGCGCGAGCTACCTCTACAACGGGGACGAGCTCGGGATGCCCGACGTCGACCTCCCCGACGAGGCTCTGCAGGACCCGATCTGGGAGCGGTCCGGCCGCACCGAGCGGGGCCGTGACGCGTGCCGGATCCCGGTCCCGTGGTCGGGCACCGAGCCGTCGTACGGCTTCTCCTCCCGGCCGGACACCTGGCTGCCCATGCCTCCCGGCTGGGGCGGGCTGACGGCGGAGGCGCAGGCGGCGGACCCGTCGTCGGTGCAGTCGCTGTACCGAGCTGCGCTGGCCCTGCGCCGGGCCTCCGACGCGTTCGGCGACGAGAGCCTGGAGTGGCTGCCGGCCCCCGACGGCTGCCTGGCGTTCCGGCGGTCGTCGGGCCTGGTGTGCCTGGTGAACGTCTCTGGCGCTCCGGTGCCGCTCCCCGAGGGCCGGGTGCTGCTGGCGAGCGACGACGTCGGCACGGGCTCGCTTCCCGTCGACGCCGCGGTGTGGCTGACCGCCTGACCGACCGCCCCGGGTGGCCGTGCCGGCGGTAGTGCAGACTCACCGGTGATCAGCGGCGCCCCGCCTGGCTCGGGCGGGCGCCGACCAGTCGCTCCAGGAGGTTCTGTGGCCACCGCTTCGATGCCCGCGCTGCCGGCGCGCCCGCTCGTCCTCGCCGACCTCGTCCCGGCGGTCCGCGCCCGCAACGTCGTCCTCGTGGCGCTCGGCGTGCTCTTCACCGCGCTGCTCGCGCAGGTGTCGGTGCCGGTCCCGGGTTCGCCCGTGCCGATCACCGGCCAGACGCTGGCTGTGGTCCTCACCGCGGCCGCGCTCGGCCCGGTCCGCGGCGTCGCGGTGCAGGTGTTCTACATCCTGGCCGCTCTCGTCGGGCTGCCCTTCTACTCGGAGGCCAGCGGCGGCTTCGACGTCGTCTTCGGCGCCACGGGCGGTTACGTCGTGGGCTTCATCCCGGCGGCGTTCCTCATCGGCCTGGCGGCCAAGCACGGCGCCGACCGGAACCCGCTGAAGTCGGTGCCGCTGTTCATCGCCGGCCAGGCCGTGATCTTCGCGGTGGGCGTGCCGTGGCTGGCACTGAGCGTCGGCCTGACCGCCAGCCAGGCGCTGGAGGCGGGCTTCTACCCGTTCATCCTCGGCGGCATCGTCAAGGCCGCCGTCGCGGCCGCGGTGCTGGGGACGGCCTGGAAGCTCACCCGGCGCGCCTGATCCACCCCGCTCCACGACCCCCTGACGCCCGCGGCGTCAGGGGGTCGTCGCCTTCCGGGGGTGTTTCCCTCGTGCGCGCCACTTCGGAGAAGTGGCGAGGAACCGGAACAGTCAGGCGACGGGTTCGTCGGCGTAGCGGAGCAGGAACGCTTTCTCCTCGGGTGTGATGCGCCGGGGGCGTTCGAGCGCGAAGTCGAAGGGCACGAGGACCGTGCTCCCGGTGACGGCCAGCCGGCCGTGGTCGAACAGCTCGTAGTGGCAGGTGAACGACGCCGCCCGGATGCCCGAGACCCAGATCTGGA
Organism: Blastococcus sp. SYSU D00922; assembly: GCF_054050495.1. Taxonomy (NCBI): domain Bacteria; kingdom Bacillati; phylum Actinomycetota; class Actinomycetes; order Geodermatophilales; family Geodermatophilaceae; genus Blastococcus; species Blastococcus sp. SYSU D00922. The sequence continues at coordinate 132,897 of NZ_JBJGZL010000006.1, read as the reverse complement.
CCTCCAGCGGCTCGGCGTCGTAGACCACCGAGCGCTTGTAGGAGATCTCGTGCGAGTGGACGACGAGGCCGCGGCGCATGCCGGTCCGCTCGTCGTGCGTGGGGTGCTCGAAGAAGAGGTTCACGCGGGCCATCTCGAAGTAGCCGAGGAAGGCCACGTTGTTGATGTGCTGGTAGGCGTCCATGTCCGACCAGCGCATCGGCACGTGCACCGTGTGTCTCACGCCGCCACCCTGCCCTACCGACGCCACGGGCCGCCCCAGCGGGTTGCTGGGGCGGCCCGTGGCACCAGTCGTCAGTCGCGGGTGAGCTTGCGGTAGGTGGCGCGGTGCGGGCGTGCCGCCTCGGCCCCGAGCCGCTCGATCTTGTTCTTCTCGTAGTCGGCGAAGTTGCCCTCGAACCAGAACCACTTCGACTCGCCCTCGTAGGCGAGGATGTGCGTCGCCACGCGGTCGAGGAACCACCGGTCGTGGCTGACCACCACGGCGCAGCCGGGGAACTCCAGCAGCGCGCTCTCCAGGCTGGTCAGGGTCTCGACGTCGAGGTCGTTGGTCGGCTCGTCGAGCAGCAGCAGGTTGCCGCCCTGCTTGAGGGTCAACGCGAGGTTGAGGCGGTTGCGCTCACCACCGGACAGCACGCCAGCCGGCTTCTGCTGGTCCGGACCCTTGAACCCGAACGCCGCGACGTAGGCCCGCGACGGCATCTCGACGTTGCCGACCTGGATGTGGTCGAGCCCGTCGGACACGACCTCCCACAGGGTCTTCTTCGGGTCGATGCCGCTGCGGTTCTGCTCGACGTAGGACAGCTTGACGGTCTCGCCGACCTTGATGTCGCCGTCGTTCGGCTTCTCCTCGCCGACCAGCATCTTGAACAGCGTGGTCTTGCCGGCACCGTTGGGGCCGACGACGCCGACGATGCCGTTGCGCGGCAGCGTGAAGGAGAGGTCGTCGATCAGCAGACGGTCGCCGAAGCCCTTGACCAGGTTCTTGGTCTCGACGACGACGTTGCCCAGGCGCGGGCCCGGCGGGATCTGGATCTCCTCGAAGTCCAGCTTGCGGTACTTCTCGGCCTCCGCGGCCATCTCCTCGTACCGGGCCAGACGCGCCTTGCTCTTCGCCTGGCGGGCCTTGGCGCCCGAGCGCACCCACTCCAGCTCCTCGGCGAGGCGCTTCTGCCGCTTCGCGTCCTTGGCGCCCTCGACCTTGAGGCGGGCGGCCTTCGTCTCGAGGTAGGTGGAGTAGTTGCCCTCGTACGGGTACGCGCGCCCGCGGTCGAGCTCGAGGATCCACTGCGCCACGTTGTCCAGGAAGTACCGGTCGTGGGTGACGGCGACGACGGTGCCGGCGTACTTCTCCAGGTGCTGCTCCAGCCAGGCCACGCTCTCGGCGTCGAGGTGGTTGGTGGGCTCGTCGAGCAGCAGCAGGTCGGGCGCCTCGAGCAGCAGCTTGCACAGCGCGACGCGGCGGCGCTCACCACCGGACAGGACGGTGACGTCGGCGTCGCCGGGCGGGCAGCGCAGCGCGTCCATCGCCTGCTCGATGCGGGCGTCGAGCTCCCACCCGTCGTTGTTCTCGATGACCTCCATGAGCTCGCCCTGCTCGGCGAGGAGGGCGTCGAAGTCGGCGTCGGGCTCGCCCATCGCCGCGCTGACCTCCTCGAAGCGGCGCAGCGCGTCGCGGAGGGGCTTCACCGCCTCCTCGACGTTGCCGCGCACGTCGAGCGACTCGTTGAGGGGCGGCTCCTGCAGGAGGATGCCGACCGTCGCCTCGGGCGCCAGCGTCGCCTCGCCGTTGGAGGGCTGCTGCATGCCGGCCATGATCTGGAGCACGGTCGACTTGCCGGCGCCGTTGGGGCCGACGACGCCGATCTTCGCGCCGGGCAGGAACGACAGGGTGACGTTGTCGAGGATCACCTTGTCGCCGTGCGCCTTGCGCGCGCGGACCATCGTGTAGATGTACTGAGCCACTGGGCTTCGGAGCCTTCCGTCGTCTCGCGAGCGGGGGCGGGACCGCGTGCTGCGGCCCCACCCCGTGCGTTCTCGCCCCCGATCCTCCCAGCCCGGGCAACTAGACGTGCGCGGGCTCCAGGTCGGAGGGGTTCACCTCTCCCAACGTCCCGTCCCCCACCTCGTAGTCCCGCCCCTCGAGGAACTCCGACAGCTCGTCGGAGGTCGACGGCGCGTCCTCGTCCGACGGCGGAGCCGGCTCGTCCGGCGTGGCGGCCGCGGCCCGGGCGGTCCGCCGGAAGTCGGCCGTGCCGCGCGCGAGGTTGGGCGCCACCGCCTCGGCCTTGATCTGGGGGCGGCTGCGCCGTCCCTCCTCCGAGTCCCACGAGTGCGTGCGGATGGTGCCTACGACGACGACCGGGTCGCCCTTGCTGACGCTGTGCGAGACGTTGCCGCCCAGCTCGCCCCAGCACTCGACGTCCACGAAGAAGGAGGAGCCGTCGACCCAGGTCTGCGACCCGGTGTCGAAGCGGCGCTCGGTGGAGGCCAGCCGGAAGTTGGTGACGCTGCCGTTCTGGGTCCGGTTGCGGGTCGGGGAGTTGACGACGTTGCCGATGAAAGTGACCTTGTTGCTCACGGTGCTCCTCCGGTCTGCTGCGCCGGTGCGGCGCGGCCGGCTCGGTGCCGGCGTGCGACGACCTTCGGCCCGGCCGGACCCCCGTGGCACCGCCGTGGAGCATCTGTGGACGGCCGCCCGCCCTGTGGACGCTCACCCGCCTGCGTGAGTGACCCGCCGGCCACCACGTCGCCGCCACCGGGCGATGCGATGATCGGCGCCCGAGCGCCCGTAGCTCAGCGGATAGAGCAGGTGCCTTCTAAGCACTTGGTCGCAGGTTCGAGTCCTGCCGGGCGCGCTCCGCCGCCCTTCCGCGTCACCGATCGCGCACTCCGTCGTTACCCGTGATAGCGCGTCGCAGGTTTCATGCATCGCGCGCCTCTGACCGGGGTAGACGCCCCGCGCCAGGTCACGGGGGACCAACGAGCCAACGGTGGATCGTCTGGAGTGACAGTGGGTCAGTCGAGTTCCTCGAGTCAGTTCGAGCCGCCCAGCACCGGCGGAGCGCAGTCCCTCGAACCACGCCCGAGACGGCGGGTGCCAGGGCGCAAACGGTGGTTCGTGGTCGCCGGCGTGCTGGCCGCCTTCACCGCGATGGTGGCTCCGCCGGCGCAGTCAGAGGACCTGCAGGCGGTCGGCCACGCGGACGACTTCGCCGTCCCGCGCACCCTCGCCGCCCGGTGGGCCATCCCGGCGCTCTCCGAGGGCGCACCCGACGGCGCGGTGACCCTGACGGCCGTCCCGGCCCGGGCCGCCGGTCCCCAGGCCCCCGCGCCCGAGGCGGTCGTCACCGGGCTCGCGGCCAACGGCATCCCGAACGTCGCGCTCAACGCCTACCGCGTGGCCGCGGCCCGGATGGCGACGGCGAAGGGCGAGTGCGGCATCGACTGGTCGCTGCTGGCCGGCATCGGCCGGGTCGAGTCCAACCACGGGCGCTACGGCGGCGCGGTCCTCGGACCCGACGGCTCGGCCACGCCGAAGATCCTCGGCCCGGCGCTGGACGGCGGTCAGTTCGCCTACATCGGCGACAGCGACGACGGCATGTGGGACAACGACACCCGCTACGACCGCGCCATGGGCCCGATGCAGTTCATCCCGACGACGTGGCGCTCCTACGCCATCGACGCCGACGAGAACGGCGTGACCGACCCCTTCAACATCAACGACGCCGCCCTCGCCGCGGCCAACTACCTCTGCGTCGCCGGCGGCAACCTGCGCACCGACGGCGGCCAGCGCAAGGCCGTGCTCGCGTACAACCACTCCGACGAGTACGCCGACGAGGTCCTCGCGCTCGCCCGCGCCTACGCCACCGGGATGCCGGTCGCCGACCTGCCCATCGTCGGCAACACCAGCGGTGCCGTGCCTCCGCCGACCGCGTTCTACGGGGCGCCCGCGGCGCCGGGGCCGGCCATCGGCTTCCGCGACACGACGTCGTCGCCCCCGGAGGAGACGGTCGCGTACTCGCCCCCGGCCGGCTCGGGTGGCGGGGCGCCGGCCGGGCAGCCGGCCGCGTCCGGCGGTGGCCAGCCGGCCCAGCCCGCCGACAGCGGAGGCGGGACCGGAGCGGCGCCGCAGCAGGGCAGCACGCCGTCGAACTCCGGCAGCCAGCCCCCGCCCTCGACGTCGGGTGGTCAGCCCGCGCCGCCCGCTCCGGCCCCCGCTCCGGCGCCGCTGCCCGTGCCGGTCCCGGCTCCGCTGCCGGCTCCCCCGCCGCCTGTGAGCAACCCGCTGCCCGCTCCGCCGCCACCGCCCGCGGTGGTCTACCTCCCCGGCACCACGATCGAGGCCATCCGCGGGAAGACGTGCGATCTGCCGCTGCTGCCGGTCTGTCCGCCTGGGACGCCCTAGCGGGACGAGGGCGGTTTGAGCACGGCGAACGGGTCGGTGACCTCCAGCGCATCCGACGCGAAGCGGTAGAGGGCGGCCGGCCGCCCCCCGGCCCGCCCGGGGGGCGCCAGCTCGCCCGTCGCCTCGAGCACCCCCCGCCGCAGGAGCACCCGCTGGAGGTTGGTCGCCGTCACCTCGTAGCCCAGGGCGGCGACGTAGATGTCGCGGAGCTCGGCGATCGAGAAGGCGGGCGGCGCCAGGGCGAAGCCGACGTTCGTGTACGACAGCTTCGCCCGCAGCCGGGCCAGCGCGGACTCGACGATCGAGCCGTGGTCGAACGCCGTCCGGGGCAGGTCGTCGGTGGGGAGCCACCGGGTGTCCTCCGGCAGGACCGGGTCGAGGTCGGACGGGATGAGGCCCAGGTAGGCGGTCGCGACGGTCCGTCCCCGCGGGTCGCGACCCGGGTCGCTGCGCGTCTCGAGCTGCTCGAGGTGCGCCAGGTGGGTGACCTCGACCTTGCTCGCCAGTTGCCGCGCCACCGATGCGCCGAGCGTCTCGTCGGCCAGCAGCGGCCCGCCCGGTAGCGCCCACGCTCCGGCGAAGGGGTCGTTCGCGCGCTCCCACAGCATCACGTGCAGCCGCGCCGACCTGACCTGCAGCACGGCCGCGAGCGCGTGGTGCGGGTAGGCGGGACGGTCCGGCGAGGACCACACGGAAGGCACGACGGGAATGCTATGGTCCGTCCCACAGGTTTTCGACTGTGGGTAAGAAACCCACTCCTCCGGAGGTCCCGGTGACCGCGACGCTGCCCGCCCCTACCGCCACTGCCTGGACGGCTGCCCAGTGGGACGACTGGCGCCACGAGGTCCGCCGCCTCGCCCGGGAGCGCGACGTCGTCGTCCTCGCGCACAACTACCAGGCCCCGGAGATCCAGGACGTCGCCGACCACGTCGGCGACTCGCTCGCGCTCTCCCGGCTCGCCGCCGCCAGCGACGCGTCGACCATCGTCTTCGCCGGCGTCCACTTCATGGCCGAGACGGCGAAGATCCTGGCGCCCGAGAAGACGGTGCTTGTGCCCGACGCGGCCGCCGGCTGCTCGCTCGCCGACACCATCACCGCCGATCAGCTGCGGGCGTGGAAGGCCGAGCGCCCCGGCGCCGTCGTCGTCTCCTACGTCAACACCTCCGCCGAGGTGAAGGCCGAGACCGACATCTGCTGCACGTCGTCGAACGCCGTCGAGGTCGTCGAGTCGATCCCGGCCGACCGGGAGGTGCTGTTCCTCCCCGACCAGTTCCTCGGGGCGCACGTCCAGCGCGTCACCGGCCGGCAGAACATGCGCATCTGGATGGGCGAGTGCCACGTGCACGCCGGCATCTCGCCCACCGACCTGCGCGCCAGCGTCGAGGCCGCCCCGGACGCCGAGCTGCTGGTGCACCCCGAGTGCGGCTGCGCGACGAGCGCGCTGTGGATGGTGTCCGACGGTCAGCTGCCCACGGAGCGGGTCCACATCCTCTCCACCGGCGGGATGCTCGACGAGGCCCGGCGGACGACGGCGAAGCGGGTGCTCGTCGCCACCGAGATCGGCATGCTGCACCAGCTGCGGCAGGCCAACCCGTCGACCGCCTTCGAGCCGGTCAACTCCCGCGCCGCCTGCCCCTACATGAAGATGTCGACCCCGGAGAAGCTGCTGCGGGCGCTGCGCGAGGGGCGCGACGAGGTCACCGTCGACCCGGCCGTCGCCGCCCGGGCCCGCGCCGCCGTCGAGGCCATGGTCGCCATCGGCACGCCGTCGCCGGTCGGTGAGTGAGGTGAGCGCGGGTCTCGGCCGGGTGGTCCCGGCCCTGCCGCTGCCGCCGGCCGGCTGGGCCCGGACGACGGACGTCGTCGTCGTGGGCACCGGCGCGGCGGGCCTCATGACGGCGGTGGCGCTCGCCGACGCCGGCCGCGCGGTCACCGTGGTCACGAAGGGCGCGCTGGGCGACGGCAGCACGGGGTGGGCCCAGGGTGGCCTGGCGGTGGTCCTCGGTCCGGACGACGACGCCGAGCTGCACCTGCGCGACACACTCGAGGCGGGCGCCGGCCTCTGCGACGAGGAGGCGGTGCGCACCCTCGTCGAGGAGGCGCCCGCGGCCGTCGCGCTGCTCCAGCAGCTGGGCGCGCGGCTCGACCTCGACCGGTACGGCAGGCCTGCCCTGACCCGGGAGGGCGGGCACAGCCGCGACCGGATCGTGCACGCCGGCGGCGACGCCAGCGGCGCCGAGGTCACCCGCACGCTCGGCGACGCGCTGCGCGCACGAGGCGTCGAGGTGCTCGAGCACACCGCGGCCCTCGACGCGCTGCTCACCGCCGACGGCCGGATCGCCGGCGTGCGGGTGGCGCGCACCCACGAGGGCGCGCTGACCCACGCCGGCGACCTGCGGGCCCGGGCCGTCGTCCTCGCGACCGGCGGGTTCGGCCAGCTCTACGCCGCCAGCTCCAACCCCGCCGGGGCGACCGGAGACGGCCTGGCCCTCGCCCTGCGCGCCGGCGCCGAGGTCGCCGACGTCGAGATGGTGCAGTTCCACCCCACGGTCCTCTGGACCGGACCCGCCGCCCGCGGCCAGCAGGTGCTGGTGTCCGAGGCGGTGCGCGGCGAGGGGGCCGTGCTGGTCGACGCCGACGGCCGCCGGGTCATGCTCGGCGCCCACCCGCTGGCCGACCTCGCGCCCCGCGACGTCGTCTCCGCCACGATCGCCGCGCACCTGCGCGCCACGGGCGCGGACGCCGTCCTCCTCGACGCCACCCACCTCGGTGCCGACTTCGTCGCCCGTCGCTTCCCCGGCATCACCGCCGCCTGCGCGGCCGCCGGCTTCGACCTGGGCCGGAAGCCGGTGCCGGTCGCGCCGGCCGCGCACTACACCTGCGGCGGGGTCGTGGCCGACCTCGACGGCCGCACCACCGTGCCCGGGCTGTTCGCCGTGGGCGAGGTCGCGTGCACCGGCGTCCAGGGCGCCAACCGGCTGGCCTCGAACTCCATCACCGAGGGGCTCGTCGCGGCCCGCCGCTGCGCCGCGCTGCTGGCGATCGAGCTGCCCGAGGGCGGGGAGCCCTCCCCCACGCCCGGCTTCCCCACGGCGATCGCCCCTGCGGCGCGCGCCGGCATCTCGGCCGCGGCCACCCGGCACGCCGGCGTCGTCCGGGACGCCGCGGGGCTCGCCGAGCTCGCGGGGCTGCTGTCCGCGGCACCCCACCTCGGACCGGACGCCGTCCCGGACGTCGCCACCGTCGAGACGACGGCCCTGCACACCGTCGCCACCGTCCTCGCCGCCGCGGCGGGGGCCAGGACGGAGAGCCGTGGCTGCCACCGGCGGCTCGACGCCCCGGACACCCGTCCGGAGTGGCAGGTGCGGCTGGTCCACCGGATCGACCGCGCCGGCCACCTGCACACGCGCACCGAGCCGGTCCGCGCCCTGGCCGTCGCACGGGTGGTCGCGTGAACGGCGACGGGGTGCTCCGCCCCGCCCTCGCCGCGGCGCTCGAGCACGCCGGGCTGGATCCCGCCGCGGTCGCGCGGGTCATCTGCAGGGCGCTCGAGGAGGACCTCGCCTTCGGCCCCGACGTGACGACCGAGTCCACGGTCCCCGAGGCGTCCCGGGCCATCGGCGACGTCGTCCCGCGGACCCCCGGTGTGCTCGCCGGCCTGCCCGTCGCCGCCGCTGTGTTCGACCTCGTGGGCGGGCCGCGGGTCGACGTCTCGCTGCACGCCGTCGACGGGGATCCCGCCGAGCCGGGCCGGACGGCGCTCACCGTCAGCGGCCCGGCGCGCTCCCTGCTCACCGCCGAGCGCACCGCGCTGAACCTGGTCGGCCACCTCTCCGGCGTCGCCACGCTGACCCGGCGCTGGGTCGACGCGGTGGCCGGCACGGGTGCCGCCGTCCGGGACACGCGCAAGACGACGCCCGGACTTCGGGCGCTCGAGAAGTACGCCGTCCGCTGCGGCGGCGGGGTCAACCACCGGATGGCCCTGGGAGACGCGGCGCTGGTGAAGGACAACCACGTGGCGGCCGCGGGCGGGATCACCGCTGCGGTGGAGGCCGTCCGGGCGCACGCGCCGGAGGTGCCGCTGGAGGTCGAGTGCGACACCCTCGAGCAGGTGCGCGAGGCCGTCGCCGCGGGCGTCGAGCTCATCCTGCTCGACAACTTCTCCCTCGCCGACACCCGGACGGCCGTGGACCTCGTCCGCGGGACGGGTGTCCGGCTGGAGGCCAGCGGCGGGCTGACCCTCGAGCGCGCTGCGGTGGTCGCCGCGACCGGCGTCGACTACCTGGCGGTGGGTGCGCTCACGCACAGCGCCCCGGTGCTGGACCTGGGCTTCGACCTGCGCGGATGAGCGCCCGATCGGGTGATGGAACAGCGTTCCCGAACGGTCGCGTTCCGCGACGACGCACCGGCCGACGCCGCGTCGTGTCCCCCACGAGGGGTGGTTCACCCGCCTCCCGGACGGTGCTCCCCGGCGTGTCTTCCTAGCGTCCGACGTGCGTGATCCACCGCCGGATCACCTGCACACGTGGAGGAAAAACCGAGTGAAGACCCGTCTCCGGTTCGCCGCGATCGCCGTCGCCGCAGCCGTGCCGCTGTCCGTGTCGACCGGTGTGGCGAGCGCGTACGACACCCCGTCCTACCCGCCGCCCCACGAGCAGACCGGCGGCGAGGGCTGCACGCCCGGCTACTGGAAGAACCACACCGACAGCTGGGAGCGCTACGCCCCCACCAGCACGGTGCGTTCGGTCTTCACCGCGGCCACCGGCGACCTCGGCTCGGCGACGCTGCTCGAGGCGCTGTCGTTCAAGGGTGGCAACGGCGTCGACGGCGCGAGCCGGATCCTGCTCCGCGCGGCCACGGCGGCCGTGCTGAACGCGGCGAACGACGACGTCGACTACGCGTTCACCAGCAGCAAGATCATCGCTGACGTGGACGCCGCCCTCCGCACGGGCGACCGCTCGGTCATCCTGGCGCTGGCCGCCACGCTGGACGACGCCAACAACGCGGGCTGCACGCTGAACTGACGCACCGCACGGACACGAGAACGCCCCCGCGCACTCGCGCGGGGGCGTTCTCGTGTCTCCGGCCCACCGTTCGCGCACGAACGGTGCGGTCGGCCCGTCAGCGCTGGGAGGGGTGGCGCCAGCCGATCGCCGGCGCGACGTGCCGCACGATGTTCTCCAGCAGCCGGGCGTTGTAGTCGACGCCGAGCATGTTGGGCACCGTGATCAGCAGGGTGTCGGCCTCGCGGACGGCCGCGTCCTTCGCCAGCTCCTCGGCCAGCGCGTCCGGCTCGCCCACGTAGCTCTTCCCGAAACGTGCCCGGACCCCCTCGAGGATGCCGACCTGGTCCTCGCTCGACCGCTCGCTGCCGAAGTAGGCGCGGTCCTCGTCGCTGACGATCGGCAGGACGCTGCGGCTGACCGAGACCCGCGGCTCGCGCTCCCAGCCGGCCTCGGCCCACGCCGTCCGGAACCGGGCGATCTGCTCGGCCTGCAGCTCGTCGAACGGCACGCCCGTGTCCTCGACCAGCAGCGTGGAGCTCATCAGGTTCATCCCCTGCTGGGCGGTCCACTCCCCCGTCGCGCGGGTCCCGGACCCCCACCAGATGCGGTCGCGCAGCCCCGGGGACTGCGGCTGGATCGCCAGCCGGCCACGGGTGCCGCCGGTCATCCGCGGGTCGGCCTCGACGACGGTCTGCCCCTCCAGCGCGGCGAGGAAGAGCCCCGTCTTGTCGCGGGCGAGGTCGGCGTCGCTGCTGCCCTCCGGGGGCACGTAGCCGAACGCCTCCGAGCCGCGCAGCGCCGTCTCCGGTGACCCCCGGCTGATGCCCAGCTGCAGCCGGCCGTCGGACAGCAGGTCGGTCGCCGCGGCCTCCTCGGCCATGTACAGCGGGTTCTCGTACCGCATGTCGACGACGCCGGTGCCGATCTCGATCCGGCTGGTGCGTGCCGCCATCGCCGCGAGCAGCGGGAAGGGCGAGGCGAGCTGCCGGGCGAAGTGGTGCACCCGCACGAACGCGCCGTCCACCCCGAGCTCCTCGGCCGCCACGGCCAGCTCGACGCTCTGCACGAGGGCGTCCCGGCCGGTCCGCACCTGCGATCCGGGGATGGGCTGCCAGTGCCCGAAGGACAGGAACCCGATCTTCTTCTCCACGACCGTTCGAGCACCGACGGGGCCGCGGCTGTTCCCGGTCACCCCCGCGGAGGGATCTCCTGGACGGCCCAGCCGTTGCCGTCGGGGTCGGTGAAGTAGACGAACGCACCCCACGGCTGCCGGTCGACCTCGCCCACGTCGAGGCCCCGTCCCACCAGCTCGGCTCGGGCCGCCTCGATGTCCGGCACCACCATCTGGAGGCCCTGCGCCGAGCCGGGGGGCGTCCGGACGAGTCCGGTGCCCAGCGCGATGGAGCAGGCCGAGCCCGGCGGGGTCAGCTGGACGAACCGCAGCTCGTCGCTCACCCGGTGGTCGTGGTCGAGGACGAAGCCGGCCTTCTCCACGTAGAACGCGATGGCCCGGTCCACGTCGGTGACCGGGACCGCCACCAGTTCCAGCTTCCAGTCCATGAGTGCCTCCGCTCGGTCGCGCACCCCGGCCGGGGTGCCCTCGACCACCCTCCCGTGTCATGAGGTCAGATCCCGGCCGCGATGACCGAGAGGGCCGACGGTCGCAATGTGACGGGTCGGTCCCCGCCCGTTGGCAGATGACGCCCGGACGACGGGCCGAACTTACGCACCGTGACGGCACGAACACGACTCTCCGTGACCAGGTTCCGTCACTTCACGCCGACGATGGGTGACGCTGTGCAGGTGAGCCTTCCCGCCTCAGAGGTGCCCCGGACGCCCGCCGGTTCTCCCGGCGCGGGCGGGCAGCGCATGCGGGCCATCGACACCCTGCTCGCCGACCGCGGCCAGCTGTTCCAGGCGCTGTTCCTGTCCGCGCCGATCCCCAAGGCGCTGGTCGACCTCGACGGCCACATCCTGGTCGCCAACCCGATGCTGTGCGCGCTCAGCGGGCGGACGGCGGACGAGCTGTCCGGCCGGCACGTCGACCTGTTCGCGCACCCGGACGACCCGCCGGTCGCCGACCTCGGTCTGGTCCCCGCGCCGGGTGAGCCCGCCTCCCTCGACCCGAACCTGCTCCTCGACGGCGAGCGCCGGCTGCGCCGGTCCGACGGCACCGAGCTCTGGGTCGTCCAGTCGCACGAGATCGTCCGCCGCAACGACGGCGAGGCGCAGTTCGTCGTCCTCTCGCTGGTCGACGTCACCGACCGCCGCCGCGCCGAGGAGGACCTGGTCCGCCGGGCCTTCACCGACCCGCTGACCGGGCTGCCCAACCGCCGCGCGCTGACCGACCGCCTGCGGCACGCCGTCGCGCTGTCCCGCCGTCGGGGGCTGCAGGTCGGCCTCGTGCACCTCAACATCGACCGCTTCAAGGCGGTCAACGACTCCCTGGGCCACGAGGCCGGCGACCTGCTCCTCAGCCAGGTGGCCGACCGGCTGCGCTGGAGCACCCGCGTCGAGGACACCGCCGTCCGGCTCGGCGCCGACGAGTTCCTCGTCGTGGCCGAGGACGTCGAGGACCTCGACGGCCTCCGCGCGCTCGCCGACCGCCTCCTCTCGGTGCTGGACGAGCCGTTCGTCGTCCAGGACCGCGAGATCAACCTGTCGGCCAGCGTCGGGCTGACCCTCGGCTCGGACACCACGCCCGACGACCTGCTGCGCCAGGCGCAGAGCGCGCTCACCCGCGCCAAAGCCGACGGCAGCCGGGCGCGCATCGAGGTGCACGAGGGCGCCCTCACCCGTGGTGACGTCGACGCCCTTCAGCTGGAGACCGACCTCCGGCACGCCCTCGACAACGAGGAGCTGCGGCTCTTCTACCAGCCGATCGTGCACCTCGGCGACGAGACGCTGCTCGGCTACGAGGCACTGGTCCGCTGGGAGCACCCGACCCGCGGGCTGCTGCCCCCGGCGGCCTTCCTCGACGCCGCGGAGAACAACCGGCTGACCAGCAAGCTGGGCGCCTGGGTGCTCCGCCGGGCGTGCAACGACGCCGCCACCTGGCCCGAGGAGCTGCGCGTCCACGTCAACGTCTCGGCCCGGCACCTGGCCGAGGAGGGCTTCAGCGAGCTGGTCGCCGCGGCGCTGGCCGAGTCGGGCCTGGCCCCGCACCGGCTGGAGCTGGAGATCACCGAGTCGACGGCGCTGTTCGCCGCCGAGGCCACGCTGCACTCGGTCGCCGTCGTCACCGACCAGGGCGTCACCCTGGCGCTGGACGACTTCGGCACCGGCTACTCGGCCATCACCGCGCTGCACCGGCTGCCGATCCACACCGTGAAGATCGACCGGTCCTTCGTCGCCGACGTCGTCACCGAGCCCGCCACCGCGGCGCTCGTGCAGGGGCTGCTGCAGCTGGGCCGCGGCATGGGCCTGCAGGTCATCGCCGAGGGCATCGAGGACCTGGACCAGGCCGACTGGCTGCTGCGGCACGGGTGCGCCATGGCGCAGGGCTACGCCTTCGGCCGCCCCGCGCCGCTGCCCAACCCCGCCGAGGTGTTCATCGGCGAGATGACCGACGCACCCGCCGAGGACGTCGCCGGCGAGCTGCTCCCCGAGGACCGCGAGGTCCCGTCGGTGCCCCAGCAGCGCAGCGAGCCGACCCTGCGGACCACCGACCTCGACGACACCGGGGCGTTCGCCACCGGCTCCCTCCTCGACGACCTCGCGGAGCCGGACGAGGCCTAGGGGCGGGGCAGGCTCAGCGGCACCGGGCGCTTCGGGGCCCGGCCGTCGCCGGAGGAGCGCCCGCGCAGCCGCCGGCCGATCCACGGCGCGACGAAGCCGCGCACCCAGGCGGCTTCCTCGGCGACCGCGGTCCGGAACGGCCGCGGGTCCGCCGGCGGCAGCGGCGTGCGCCAGTCGCCGTCGTCCTCCGGCAGACCGAGCGCCGCCGCGGCGGCCAGGGCGATCCGCCGATGCCCCTCGGCCGTGAGGTGGATGCGGTCGGTGTCCCACATCCGCCAGTCCTGGATCCAGTCCGCACCCCACTGGTCGAGGACGACGGCCTGGTTGCGCGCCGCGATCGACCAGACGTGGGCGTTGAAGATCGCGACCTTGCCGCGGACGCGCTTGAGGATCGGCGTCTGCCGGGTGTCGACGCCGGTCGCCAGCAGCACGTCGGCACCCGCGGCCCGCAGGCGGCGGACGGCGTCCTCGAGGGTCGCGGCGAGGACGTCGGGGTCGGCGCCGGGGCGCATGAGGTCGTTGCCGCCCGCCACGAGGCTGACCAGGTCCGGCGAGGCTTCCAGGGCCACCGGCACCTGTTCCTCGACGACCTGCCGGAGCAGCCGGCCCCGGATGGCGAGGTTGGCGTACTCCACGTCCGCGTCGGACGTGGCGGCCGCCAGGTGCTCGGCGAGGCGGTCGGCCCAGCCGCGGAACTCCCCCGGTCGCCCGGGGTCGGAGTCGCTCAGGCCTTCGGTGAAGGAGTCGCCGAGCGCGATGTAGCGCCGCCAGGGGGAGTGCACGGCTCCACTCCAGCACGAGCGGGCGCCCGCGCGCCGCCGGGTCCGGCGTGATCACCGTCATGCGGATGAAACCGCAGGTGGAGCAGGATGGCCGGCATGCGCACCGACGTCGCCGCGACGCTCACCATGTCCTCCCCCGAACCGGCGACCGCGCTGCTGCAGATCGCCCTGGCGGACCCCGCCACAGAGCAGCTGACCGTCGTCTCCGGCGGGGTGGCCGTCGAGCCCGAGGAGTTCGAGGTCGACGGCGCCCGCGTGCACCGGCTGCAGCTGCTGGAGGGCGACACGACGGTCACCTACTCGGCGTCGGCCGAGCTCGGCGGCTCGCCCCGCAAGGTCACCCCCGCCGAGTGGGCGGAGGCGGTCCGCCCCAGCCGCTACTGCCCGTCCGATCAGCTCGAGGGATTCGCCACCTCCGAGTTCGACCCGCGCCTGCCGGCGGCCGAGCTCGTCCCGGCGGTGGCTGACTGGGTCCACCGCCGGCTGGTCTACACCTCGGGCGCCAGCCGCCCGGTGGACACCGCCGTCGACACGCTCCTCACCGGGCAGGGCGTTTGCCGCGACTACGCCCACCTGACCATCACGCTGCTGCGCGCGCTGGAGATCCCGGCCCGGCTCGTGGCCGTCTACGCGCCGGGGCTCTCGCCCATGGACTTCCACGCCGTCGTCGAGGCCGACGTCGACGGCATCTGGTCCGTGGTCGACCCGACCCGGCTGGCACCCACGAGCTCGCTGGTCCGGATCTGCTCGGGGCGGGACGCCGCCGACACAGCGTTCCTGTCGCTGTTCGGGAGGATCGCCCAGTTCGGGTCGTTGACCGTCACCGCGACGACGGATGGGCCCCTTCCGGCTCCGGACGACGCCCCGTTACCCCTGCCCTGACGTCGTACATCAGCGCACGGACGCTGCTCCACGCGATCGGCGACCGGGACAGCGCCGCGCCCCGGTGTCCACGGCGTGGACGTCGGGGCGCGGTGTCTTCGTGGTGGAGATCCGCTGCTCGCAGCCGATCAGGCGAGGTTGCGGATGACGGCCATGAAGAAGTACATCCAGCTGCCCTCCCTCCCCTGCCGTGGTGAGGTCCTACGGCCGCGGTGTTCCCGCTGTCCGGGCCCTCCTCACCTCGGGAGGCGAACCTTCTGGTTCCGCATGGGGCCCTCAGCCGCGGTAGGCCTCGAGCATCCGCAGGAAGATCTCGCTCACCGTCGGGTAGGCGGGCACGGCGTGCCAGAGACGGCCGATCGGCACCTCGCCGACGACGGCGACGGTCGCGGCCATGAGCAGCTCGGCGACGGCGGGACCCACGAAGGTCACGCCGATCAGCACCTCCCGGTCGGTGTCGACGACGGCGGTCGCGGTGCCCTCGTAGTCGTCGGCGAACAAGCGGGAGCCGGCGACGGCGAGCGGGATCTGCACCACGCGGTGGGCGATCCCGGCCTCCTCCGCCTCCACCGCGGTCCGCCCCACGCTGGCCACCTGCGGGATGGTGAACACCACCGAGGGCGTGGCGTGCGCGTCGGCGGTGGCCACGTGCGGCGACCAGTCGGAGGTGTCGGCGTCCTCGCCCTTCGCGCGGGCGACGATCGCCGCCCCTGCCTGCCGGGCCTGGTACTTGCCCATGTGCGTCAGCTGGCGACGCCCGTTCACGTCGCCGACGCCGTAGAGCCACGGGACGCCGCGCACCTGCAGCGTGTCGTCGACGTCGAGGTAGGCGCCGGGCTCCAGACCCACGGCGTCGAGCCCGAGGTCGCGGGTGCGGGCCGCCCGGCCGACCGCGACCAGCACCTCGTCGCCGCGGACCTCCCCGCCGGTGCAGCTGAGCACGACCTCGCCGTCCTCCCGGCGGGCGGCCACGACGTCGGTTTCCAGCCGGACGTCGACGCCTCGCTCCCGCAGCGACTTCTCGACCGCCTCGCCGGCCACCGGCTCCGCGTTGGGCAGCAGCCGGTCGTCCCGCTGGATGAGCGTCACCTGCGAGCCCAGCGCCTGCCACGCCGTCGCCATCTCGCAGCCCACGTAGCCGCCGCCGAGGACCAGCAGGCGGCCGGGTGCCTCCTTCGCACTGGTCGCCTCGCGGGGCGACCACGCCCCGACGTCGGCCAGCCCCTCGATCGGCGGCATCGCCGACACGGACCCGGTGCAGACGGCGACGGCGTGCCGCGCGGTCAGCCGGGTCTCCTCGCCGTCGGCACCGGTCACGACGACGGTGCGCTCGCCGGTGAGCCGGCCGGTGCCGCGGACCAGGTCGATGCCGGCCCCGTGCACCCACTCGACCTGCCCGGCGTCGTCCCAGTGCGCGGTGAACCCGTCCCGGCGGGCGAGCGTCGCGGCGACGTCCTGCTCGCCGGTCACCGCCTGCCTCGCGCCGTCGACCGCCCGCGCCTCGGCGAGCACCTCGGTGCCGCGCAGCAGCGCCTTGCTCGGCATGCAGGCCCAGTAGGAGCACTCCCCGCCGACCAGCTCGTTCTCGACCAGGACGGCGGTCAGCCCGCCCCGGACGGCGATGTCGGCGACGTTCTCCCCCGTCGACCCGGCTCCGATGACGACGACGTCGTAGGTCTGCTCCTGTGAGGTCACGCGCGCCATCCTGTCGGTGTGGTCGACTGGCCGCCATGCCGGTCGACCGCTCCGAGTTCGCCGCCGCCATGGGCCAGTACGCCGCGGGGGTGTGCCTGATGACGGTCCGCGACGGCATCGACGACGTCGGCACGACGGTCAGCTCGGTGATGAGCGTGTCGGCCGACCCCGCGCTTGTCGCCGTGGGGCTCACCGCGTCGGGCTACCCGGCCGAGGTCCTGGAGGAGGTCGGCTCCTGCGGGCTCACCGTGCTGGCCGCCGAGCACGCGATCGTCGCGTCCCGGTTCTCCTCGGCCGGCCGCCCGAGCGCCCGGCACCTGCTGGAGTCGGTGCCGTGGTCCCGGGCCACCGGGAGCGGAGCCATCGTGCTCGACGACGGCCTGACCGCGCTGGACTGCCGGCTCGAGCAGCTGGTGGCGGCCGGCGACCACGTCGTCGCGCTGCTCGCCGTCGACGACGTGGCGGTGCTGAACCCGGAAGCGCGGCCGTTGCTGCGCCTGCGGGGGCGCTACGTCGACGAGTCGGGCCGGCCCTCGGCCCGGCCGTGACCCTCCCGGGAGATCTCTCGCCGCCGGATGTCACATCCACGACGCCGGCGGTGCTGAAGGGGTGTGGAACTCCTACGGCCGTCGGCCACCGCCGCCCTCCCGCTGTGGGGCGGCGCCGCCCGGGTCCGGACCGGTCGGGGTAGCGGGATGGCCCGCGGCCGCGCCGACGTCCGGACCGACCTCGAGCAGGTCTTCCGCGAGCACTACCCGCGCGTCGTCGGCGTCGCCGCCCGCGTGCTGGGCTCCCGCGACCAGGCCGAGGACGTGGCGCAGGAGGTCTTCCTCTCCTTCGGCAGGTCCGCGGTGCCGGCCGGCGAGGCCGGCGGCTGGCTGACCGTCGCGGCGACGCACACCGCCCTGAACGTGCTCCGCTCGAGCCGCCGCCGCAGCGCGCGCGAGGAGATCGCCTCCGAGGCGCCGACGGTCGCGCCCGACGTCGCCGACCTGGTCGTCACCCGCGAGGAGCGCAGCACCGTCCGCGCCGCTCTCGCCCGGCTGCCGCACAAGCAGGCCGCCGCCCTCGTCCTCCGGCACAGCGGCCTCAGCTACGCCGAGGTCGCGGCCGCGCTCGACATGTCCCCCGGCAGCGTGGGCACCACCGTCCGCCGCGCCGAATCCCACCTGCTCGAGGAGCTGAACCGCCATGCGTCACCCGAGTGACGGAGTCCTGCGCCGCCTGGTCGACGAGCCGGCCGGCGTGACCGACGACGACCGCGCCCACGTCGCCGGCTGCCCCACCTGCCTGCGCGCGCTCGAGGCGGCCCGGGCCGATGCGCAGCTCGTGGGATCGGCGCTCTCGTCCAGCACCGCGGACGTGGACACCGACGCCGCCTGGGCGCTGTTCTCCGCGGCGTCTCCGGCGACGGCTCCCCGGCCCGCGCAGGCACGGGCGCGGTGGCGCCCCTCGCTGCGCCGTCCCGCGGTCGCGGCGCTCAGCGCGGCGGTGCTGCTCACCGGAGCCGGTGTCGCCGCGGCCAACGACTGGCTGCCGATCTTCCGCACCGAGAGCGTGGACCCGGTCGAGGTGAACGCCGCCGACCTCGTCCAGGTGCCCGACCTCTCCGCCTACGGCGACCTGGAGGTCCTCCAGGAGCCCGACCCGCGCGAGGTGCCCGACGTGGCGACGGCGGAGGAGCTGACCGGTCTCGAGGTCCCCGAGGTCGCAGCGCTGCCCGAGGGCGTGACCGGTGACCCGGCTTACCAGGCCGCCGGCGTCATGAGCGCCACCTTCACCTTCTCCGCCGACAAGGCGGCCGCCGCGGCCGCCGCCGAGGGCGAGACCCTGCCGCCGCCGCCCCCTGAGCTCGACGGGAGCTCGTTCCGGATCACCGCGGGTCCCGGCGTGGCGGCCATGTGGTCGCAGCCCTCGGGCGTGCCCACGCTCGTCGTCGCCCGCGTCGGCGCCCCGCGCGTCGAGTCCACCGGCGTCGAGTTCGAGACGGTGCGCGACTACCTGCTCTCCCTGCCCGGCATCCCGGACGGGCTGGCCGAGCAGCTGGAGGACCTCTCCGCCGACGGGTCGACGCTGCCGCTGCCGGTGCCCGCCGAGCTGGTGACCAGCTCGACGGCGGACGTCGACGGCGAGGATGCCACCGTGCTCACCTCCCGCAACGGCCTGTTCGCCGGCGTGGTCTGGGTGGAGGACGGCGTGATGACCGGTGTGGCCGGCACGCTCGACGCGGACGAGCTGCTGTCGGTCGCCCGTGGCCTCCGCTGACGCCGCTACCGTCCGCGGGGTGACCCCCGGCGCGCTCGCGGACCTGCCGCCGTCCCCGGCGGTGTGGTGCTCGGGACTGCGCAAGCGGTACGGGCGCCGCACCGCCGTGGACGACGTCTCGTTCACCGTCGGCCGCGGCGAGGTGCTCGGCCTGCTCGGCCCCAACGGGGCGGGCAAGACCAGCGTCATCAAGATGCTGCTGGGCCTGGTCCGGCCGGACGCCGGCGAGGTCATGCTGCTCGGGCGGCGCTCGTCCGACCCCCGCTCCCGGGCCGCCGTCGGGTACCTGCCCGAGCTCTTCCGCTACCAGCCGTGGCTGACGCCCACCGAGGTGCTGGACCTGCACGTGAAGCTGGCCCGCGCCGACGTCCCGGCCCCGGAGCGCCGGGAGTGCCTGGCGCTGGTGGGCCTGGCGGAGCGCGCGGGCGACCGGGTCGGCGGCTTCTCCAAGGGCATGCAGCAGCGGCTCGGGCTCGCCGTCGCGCTGGTCGCCCGCCCGGAGCTCGTCGTCCTCGACGAGCCCACCAGCGCGCTCGACCCGATCGGGCGTGTGGACGTGCGCGACCTGGTGCTCTCGCTGAAGTCCCGCGGCGTCGCCGTGCTGCTCAACTCGCACCTCATCGGCGAGGTGGAGCGGGTGTGCGACCGCGTCGTCATCCTCGACCAGGGGAAGGTCGCGGCCTCCGGAACGCTGGCCGAGCTGCTGGGCCAGCGGGAGGTGCGGCTGCGGCTGGGCGAGGTGGACGGCCGCGCCGAGGAGCGGCTGCGCGCCGCCGGCTCGCTGGCCCGCAGCGGCGACTGGTTCACCGTCGGGCTCGCGTCGGAGGACGACGGCGTCACGGTGCCCGACCTCGTGCGCGACCTGGTCGGCCTGGGCGTGCGCGTGCACGCCGTCGAGCCGGTGCGGATCAGCCTCGAGGAACGGCTGCTCGGCATCCTGCGGCACGAGGAGGTGACACCGTGACCGCGCTGACGATGGCCGGCCTCACGCTGCGCGAGGCGATGCGCCGCCGCGTCGTCTGGGCGCTGCTCGCGCTCACCGTGGTGCTGCTCGCGCTGTCCGCCTGGGGCTTCACGAAGCTGGTCGGCCTGGAGTCCGACCTGGGCACGATGACCAGCGGCGAGGCGCGGCTGGTGGCGTCGCTGCTGCTCAACCTGATCATGTTCGGGCTCAGCCTCATCGCGGCGATCGGGACGGCGTTCCTCGCGGGGCCCACGCTCGCCGGCGAGGTGGAATCGGGGCAGGCGCTGGCGATCCTCGCCCGCCCGGTGCGCCGGTCGTCCGTCCTGCTCGGCAAGTGGCTGGGCCTGATCGGCTTCGGCGCGGGTTACGTGATCCTGGCGGGCCTGGGCGAGATCCTCGTCGTCCGCGTGACGGTGGGCTACTGGCCGCCGTCACCGGCCGCCGGGCTCGCGCTGCTGGCCGCGCAGACGGTCGTCCTGCTGACCCTGGCGCTGCTCCTGTCGAGCGTCGTCTCCCCCATGGCGTCGGGGATCATCGCCGTCGGGCTGTTCGGGGCCACGTGGGTCGCGGGCGTGGTCGGCGGCATCGGCGGCGCGCTGGGCAACGAGGGCGTCGAGCGCGTGGGCACCGTGTCGCGGATCATCCTGCCCACCGACGGGCTGTGGCGTGGGGCGATGAACGCGTTCCAGGACCCGTTCGCGCTGGTGCAGATGGGCCCCGGCGAGGGCGGGTTCCCGTTCCTGAGCGAGGGCCCGCTGGCGCCGGCCTACCTGGTCTGGGCCGCGGTGTGGATCGCCGTCATCTGGGGCCTGACCGCGCTCTCCTTCTCCCGCCGCGACGTCTAGACCCTGCAGGGCCGAAGTGGCCATTTTGGCCCCTGGTCCGAGGGGAGTCCCCGCGTGGATCCGTTGGCGGACTAGCGTCGTCGGTGATGAGTTCGCTTTCCGGACCGCCCACCGAGTCCGCGCTGCGCCGTGCGCTCACCCGCGCCGAGCGCGGCGTGAGCCTCGACGCCGTCGAGGCCGAGACGCTGCTGCACGCCCGCGGGCTGGGCGAGGGCGAGCCGCTGGACCGGCTGCTGACCGCCGCCGGCCGCGTCCGCGACGCCGGCCTGGCCTCCGCCGGACGGCCGGGCGTGGTCACCTACAGCCGCAAGGTCTTCATCCCGCTCACCCACCTGTGCCGCGACCGGTGCCACTACTGCACGTTCGTGACGACGCCCGGGCAGCTCCGCGCGCAGGGCAAGGCGCCGTTCCTCTCCCCCGACGAGGTGCTCGACATCGCGCGCGCCGGCGCGGCGATGGGGTGCAAGGAGGCGCTGTTCACCCTCGGCGACCGCCCCGAGGACCGCTGGCCGGTCGCGGCGGAGTGGCTGGAGGCGCACGGCTTCGACTCGACGCTGGGCTATTTGCGCGCGATGGCGATCCGGGTGCTCGAGGAGACCGGGCTGCTGCCCCACCTCAACCCGGGAGTGCTGACCTGGGAGGAGATCCAGCGTCTCAAGCCGGTGTCGGCGTCGATGGGGATGATGCTCGAGACGACGGCGACCCGGCTCTGGTCGGAGCCGGGCGGCCCGCACTTCGGCTCGCCCGACAAGGAGCCCGCCGTCCGGCTCCGGGTGCTGGAGGACGCCGGCCGCTCCGCCGTCCCGTTCACGACCGGCGTGCTGCTCGGCATCGGTGAGGACTACGCCGAGCGGGTCGACGCGATCCTGCAGATCCGGACCGCGGCGCAGCGGCACGGGCACGTGCAGGAGGTCATCGTCCAGAACTTCCGGGCCAAGCCCCGGACGGCGATGCAGGCGCACGACGACCTGGAGCTGCAGGAGTACGTCGCCGCCGTCGCGGTGAGCCGGCTGCTGCTCGGCCCGAAGGCGCGCGTGCAGGCGCCGCCGAACCTGTCGGACTCCACCGAGCTCGGACTGCTGCTGCGCGCCGGCGTCGACGACTGGGGCGGCGTCTCCCCGTTGACGCCCGACCACGTGAACCCCGAGCGGCCGTGGCCGAACATCGACAAGCTCGCGGCGCTCTCGGCCGAGGCAGGCTTCGAGCTGCGCGAGCGGCTGGCCGCCCAGCCGGGGTACGTGCAGCAGCCCGAGCCGTGGCTGGACCCGCGGGTGCGGCCGCACGTCTCCGCCCTGGCCGGTCCCGACGGGCTGGCCGTCGAGGGACGCATCCCGGTCGGCCTGCCGTGGCAGGAGCCCGACGAGGCGTGGACGTCGTCCGGCCGGGTGGACCTGCACGTCGAGGTCGACACCGTCGGGCGCACCACCGACCGGCGCAGCGACTTCGACGCCGTCTACGGCGACTGGTCGGAGCTCCGCTCGCGCACGGAGAGCGCCCGTGACGGGCACTCGACCGCGCTCGCGGCGGGCGACCCGGAGGTGCTGGCGGCGCTGCTGCACGCCGAGCAGGACCCGGCCGGGCTCTCGGACGCGGAGTACCTGGCGCTGCTCGGCGCCGACGGCACCGACCTCGAGCACCTGTGCGCGCTGGCCGACGCCGTCCGGGCCGACGTCAACGGCGACGACGTCACCTACGTCGTGAACCGGAACATCAACTTCACCAACGTCTGCTACACCGGCTGCCGGTTCTGCGCGTTCGCCCAGCGCCGCACCGACGCCGACGCATACACGCTGTCGATGGAGCAGGTCGGCGACCGCGTCGACGAGGCGTGGGCGGCCGGGGCGACCGAGATCTGCATGCAGGGCGGCATCCACCCCGACCTGCCCGGGACGGCGTACTTCGACCTGGCGCGCGAGGTGAAGAAGCGGCAGCCGGGCATCCACCTGCACGCCTTCTCCCCCATGGAGATCGTCAACGGCGCGGCCCGCACGGGCCTGTCGTTCCGCGACTTCCTCACCGAGGCGAAGGCCGCCGGGCTCGACTCCATCCCCGGCACCGCGGCGGAGATCCTCGACGACGACGTCCGGTGGGTGCTGACCAAGGGCAAGCTGCCGACGGCGACCTGGCTGGAGATCATCCGCACCGCGCACGAGGTCGGCATCCCGACGACGTCGACGATGATGTACGGCCACGTCGACACCCCGGCGCACTGGGTCGCGCACCTGCGCACGCTGGCCGCGCTGCAGGACGTGACCGGCGGCTTCACCGAGTTCGTGCTGCTGCCCTTCGTGCACCACAACTCGCCGATCTACCTCGCCGGCGTCGCCCGGCCCGGCCCGACGGTGCGGGAGAACCGGGCGGTCCACGCGGTCGCCCGGCTGCTGCTGCACGGCCGGATCCACAACATCCAGACGTCGTGGGTGAAGCTCGCCGACGCCGGGACCAAAGCGGTGCTGCAGGGCGGGGCGAACGACCTCGGCGGCACGCTGATGGAGGAGACGATCAGCCGGATGGCCGGCAGCGAGAACGGCTCGCTGAAGACCATCGCGGAGCTGGAGTCGATGGCCGCCGCGATCGGCCGGCCCGCCCGTCAGCGCACCACGGAGTACGGGACGCCGTCGGCCGAGCGGATCGCCACCGCGCGGTCGGACGAGGGCCGACGGCGGCTCACGCTGTCGATCACCCCGCGCTGACCTCAGTCGGCGTCCACCCGCCGGGCCAGCTCCACGACGGCGCCCACCACCGCCTCGCCCTCGAGCAGGACGAGGTCGTTGTGGTCGGCACCCGGCACCTCCACCACCCGGTGCAGCCCGGCGGACGCGTCCGCGACGGCCCGGCTCTGGGCGGGCGGCACGATCACGTCGGCACTGCCGTAGACGACAGTGGTGGGCACCTGGATCCGGCGGACCTGTTCCGCCACCGGGTACCGGTCCCGCAGCAGCGCGCGCACCGGCAGGAACGGGTAGTGCTCGCGGCCCACCGCGGCCAGGTCGACGAACGGCGAGCGGAGCACGAGGCCGGCCGGTGGGTGCTCGACGGCGAGCCCGGCGGCGACCGCCGCGCCGAGGCTCTCCCCGAAGTACAGGAGCCGTCCGGGAGGCACCCGCCCCTCGGAGAGCAGGAATTCCCGGGCGGCTCGGGCGTCGAGGGCCAGACCGCTCTCGCTGGGGCTGCCCGGGTTGCCGCCGTAGCCGCGGTAGTCGAACAGCAGGACCGACAGCCCCTCGGCGTGCAGTGCCCGCGCCAACGGCGTCCGCAGCCCGCGGTGACCGCCGTTGCCGTTGGCGACGAGGACCGCCGGGGCCGCCGGGGCCGGTGCGGGCAGGTACCAGGCGGCGAGCTCGAGCCCGTCCTCCGTGGCCAGCCGTACGTCGCGGGCGCCGGGGAGCGCGGTCGAGGCGGATCCCACCGGCCCGGGGTCGGGCAGGTAGATCAGGGAGCGCTGGAACGCCCAGAGCAGGCCCACGAGCAGAGTGAACAGCACGACGATCACGACGGCCGTCCGGACCAGCACCTGCCGCACGACCCGATCATCGCGCGACGGTGCGCGGGCCGGCGGCGGGGCGTCCCCGCCGCCGGCCCGCGCTCAGCCGGGGGTCACGGCGTCGGGTAGTCGACGACGTACTGCGGCGTGCCCGGGTTGCTGCGGTCGGCCCGGCCACCCACGCCGTTGACCACGTGCTCGATGACGCCGAGCCCGTCCAGGTGGACGGTCATGACGTGGTGCAGCCGCACCCCCGGTGTCTCGGGCACCTCGAAGCCGTTCTCGGTGGTGATGCCCGGGCCGGCGTTGCGCTGGTAGCCGTACACGCCGCCGCCGTACAGCCGGTGCTGCTGCACGTCGTCCCCGACCTTGTACCCGGCCCAGCCGAGCGTGCCGTCCGGCTCCTGCCACTCGGCCTGCGAGGGCGGGTCGTAGGGCAGCTCGTTCTGGTACAGGACGACGGTGCCGTTCTCGCCGTTCCAGATCGTGTTGTGCTCCTGGAAGTGCTCGACGAACAGGCCGGTCGCCGTCACGTCGTCCCCGTTGATCAGCGCGCCGACCCGGCCGGTGTTGGTGCGCCACCGGTCGGTGTCGCCGTTGACGCCTTCGGTGAAGTCCTCGACGCCGTGGTCGGCCCGCCACACCCAGGTGTGGTCGATGAGGACGTCGTCGCTGTTGACCTCCAGCGCGACGTCGGCCTTGCCGATGTGCGGGCCGCCGACGCGGAAGTACACGTCGGAGATCGTCGTCGGGTTCGACGGGTCGGACTTCCCGCCGTTCCCGTGCGGCTTGCCCACCTGGAGCAGGGCCGGTGACGTCCTCGTCCCGGCGTCGATCGTCACCCCGGCGACGACGACGCCCGGGACGTCGGCGACCGTCAGCGGGACGGCGCCGCCGGCGGCGGTCAGCGTGGCGTGCCCGATGCCGAGCACCACGGTGTCCGCGCGCTTCACCGCGATGCTCTTGCCGATGTCGTAGATGCCCGGGGTGAGCAGCAGGTGCTTGCCGCGGGCCAGCTGGTTGTTGATCTCCTGCACCGAGGTGGACGGCCGGGCGATGAAGAACTCGGTGATCGGGATCGTGCGGCCCGCGGTCTGGCCCGTGGCCCAGCTCGTGCCGCGGGTGTTCGTCCGGGCGTCGGGGACGCGGACGTTGTAGCGGCCCTGCTGGTCGACGAAGAGGTAGGGCTTCTCCCGGCTGACCGGCGTCGTCTCCAGCGTCGTGTACGGCGGGTCCGGGAACGTGGCGTCGTCGGGGGCGCCCTCGACACCGGCGAACACCTGGTTCCAGACCGCGTTTGACCAGCCGGCCACGGAGCTGTTGCGGGTCAGCCACTGCTGCTGGGAGCCGTTGATCGTGAAGGGCAGCTGCGAGTCGGCGATGAAGCCGCCGCTGGCGTACTGGGGACCGGCCGTGCAGTAGTCCATCAGCGACAGGTTCGCGCCGCTGATGGCGACGCGGCGCATCGAGACGGCCTGCGAGACGGCCCAGAAGTTGGCCGAGGCGCGGCAGCCGTCCTGGCCGGCGGAGTTCACGGCGATCGACAGGTTCGACAGCGTGCGCCAGAAGTTGTTCAGCGCGATGCAGTTGCTGGTGCCGTTGTTCTCGAGGCACCGGTTGTACACCTCGGCCTTGCCGTTGATCACCACGTCACCGGGCGCGGCACCCAGGCCGCTGAGCTCGGTGTAGTAGCCGACCTTCGCCTGCAGGGGCTCGGCGGCCGTGCCGTAGGTGCCGGGCTCGAAGAGATAGGCGTAGCGCTCGCTGCCCATCTCGTTGTCCTTCTGTGCGGCCCAGGTGGCGTCGAGCTCGGCCTGGATGTCGCTGACCGGGGTGTCGGAGGTGAAGACGGTGACGTTGGGGCCGAGGTCGGGATTCGTCCAGCTCGTGGACGGCGGCGGCGCGGCGAGGGCCGGCCCGGCCGTGAGCGGGAGGGCGGACAGGGCGACGGCGACGGCGAGACCGCCGCCGAGCCGGCGGCGGCGCGGCGCCGAGGTGGAGGTGGGGTGCACGATCGTCCTCATCGTCGAGTCGTGTGGACCCGGTGTGACGGGCATCACCGGGATGACGCCAGGTTAGGACACGACCCCGTTCCGTCAACAGCCGCCCCCGGGCTCAGGCGCGCTCGGCGGGCTCCTCCGCAGGTGTGGCCTTCGCGGGCTGGTCGCGCAGGAACAGGTACCAGTACGACGTCGCGACGAAGACGACGGCGCCGACGAGGTTGCCCGAGCCGGCGAGCAGCCAGTTGTAGAGGGCGTCGCCCCAGCCGGTGTCCGGGACGCCGGCCCAGATGGCGGCCGGGATGAAGAACATGTTGGCCACGACGTGGTCGAAGCCCATCGCGACGAAGGCCATCACCGGGAAGAAGATCGCGAGGATCTTGCCCGACACGGACTGCGCCGCGAGCGACATCCAGACGGCGAGGCACACCAGCCAGTTGCAGCCCACCCCGCGCAGGAACGTCTCCCACGCGGTGTGCCCGGTCTTCCCCTCGGCGATCGACACCAGCCGCTCGTAGGTGAGCAGCGCGCTGCCCTCCGAGTCGGCGTCGCCGATCACCTTGGTCTGCACGGCGAGGAAGAAGGCGACGAAGAGCGCACCGACGAGGTTGCCGAACAGCACCAGCGTGAGGTTCTTCGCGACGTCGCCGCCGGTGATCCGCCCCCGCATGGCGCTCAGCGGGACCAGCATCATGTTCCCGGTCGCGAGGTCCGAGCCCGCGATGAGGACGAGGACCAGGCCGAGCGTGAACGCCGCCCCCATGAAGAGGGTCGGCAGCGTGCCCCACGTCGAGGGGTCCAGCCCCGAGGACACGGTGATGGCGACGAGCGCGCCGAACGAGATGTAGGCGCCGGCGAGGAAGGCGCTCACGAGCACCCGGTCCCACGTCCGATGGGTCTTCTTCGCCCCCGTCTCGGCGGCGACCTGGGCCATCTCAGCTGGTTCTCGCGCGGACACCGGCGCCCCCTGCGGCTCGGACCGTCAGTCGGAAGCCCGTAGTGCCCGCTCGGTCCGCGGTCCACGCACGAACGGGCCGATCAGCCGCGCAGCAGCTCCGCCAGCGCCCCGACGTCGGGCAGGTCCAGGTGCGGGCGCACCTCGGCGGGCAGGTCGCTGAAGGACTCCGCATGACCGATGCCCGTGTGCACGGCCACGGCGAACGCCCCGCCCGCATGGGCCATCGGCACCTCCAGCTCCGGGTCGTCGCCCACCACCGCGAGCTCGTCCGCCGCCAGCCCCAGCCGGCGCCCCGCCGTCCGCAACGCGGCCGGCGACGGCTTCCCGACGACGGTCGCCTCGCGCCCGGTGATGTCGCGGACGACGGCGCTGATCGCCCGTGACGTCCCGAGCGACCGTCCCTCCGCCGTCGCGAAGAACAGGGACTGGGACGCGCTGTACATCTCCGCCCCGTCGAAGACCGCGAAGACGGCCGCCTCGAGCGCGTCGAAGGTCAGCTCCTGCCGGAACCAGCCGGCCATCACCGCGTCGCACGGCGTCCCCCGCAGCGGGGGCACCGTCTCGATGCCCGCCGCCTCCAGCGGCTCGGTGATCCCCTTGCCGCCCAGCACCATCACCCGGCGGTAGCCACGGTCGAGGAAGACGTCCACCGCCGTCGACGCAGGCGTCAGCGCCTGGTCGGCGCCGACGGGCAGCCCGATCCCCTCCAGGACGTCGGCGATCTGCTGCGGCGTCTTCACGGTGCCGTTCGTGTAGATGCAGAACCCCGTCCCGCGCTCGAGGAGGGTCTCCAGCAGCGACGACGCGCCGGGCAGCGGGACCATGCCCTGGTTGTTGCGGTCCCCCATCACCAGCGTGCCGTCCATGTCGAGGACGAACCCGCGCACGCGCCGGAGCCGGTCGAGGACAGCGAGGTCAGGCAACGGACGTCCCTCCCGGGGCTCGACGGACCGACATGCGCAGCCCCGGCTTGGCCACGGCGAGGTCGTGCACGGCCTGCCGGGAGCCCAGCTCGTCCAGCAGGGTCAGCACCGGTGCCAGGGACGGGTTGAAGTGCCGGGGCGCGGGGCCGGCGGCCAGCATCGCGTCGACCTGCTCCTCGGGCATGTGCGCGCGCAGCAGCAGCTCCTCGTCGCTGATGCCCTTCGGGAACTGCCGGCGCAGCTCGGCCGGCGTCGGCGGCGGCGGCTCGGCCTGGAGCTCCTTCGCCCGTGGGCGGTCGAGGATCCGGTCCAGCACCGCGGGGTCGACCGGCGCGGTGGGCTTGCCGAAGCTGCCGAGCACGTACCGGATGACCTGGTCGGGCACGTTGCCGTAGCGCTCCTCGCCGATCACGTTGAACAGCGCCTGCGAGACGACCATCTGCGGGAACGGCGTGACCATGATCGGGTGGCCGAGCTCGGCCCGGACGACGCCGACCTCTTCGACCAGCGCCTCGAACCGGTGCTCCATCCCGATCTCCCGCAGCTGCCGGCGGGTCGTGGTCATGACGCCCCCGGCGATCTGGTGGTGCAGGAACGCCGCGTCGAAGTCCTGCGGGCCGCCCGCGGGCAGCCCCTCGGCCGCGGCCAGTCCCTCGAAGTAGTCGCAGACCAGGCCGAGCGCCCGGTCGTCGACGTCCACCCGGTGGCCCATCTCGCGCAGGTTGGCGACGGTCCGACGCGCCTCGGGCAGCGACGACCCGTTGCCCAGCGGCCCGCAGCCGACCTGCACCACCTCGACGCCCAGGTCCGGTGCGATCGAGTACGTCAGCGGGGAGAACCCGATGGTGGCGTGCGAGTGCAGCTCCAGCGACTTGCCGCCGAGCCGGGCGACGATCGCCGGCAGCAGCGTCCGGGCCCGCTCCGCGGAGAGGATGCCGGCCGGGTCCTTCACGTACACCCGGTCGAAGTTCGGGTCGGCGGCGTACTGCCCGGCCAGGTCGGCGTAGTAGGCGTCGTCGTGCACCACGCTGAGCGTGAAGGTCAGCGCGCCGATGACCTCGTCCACGCCGGCCTGCTTGAGCCGCCGGGCGGTCTCCCGGGCGGCGTCCATGTCGTGCATGGGGTCGAGGACGACGACCCGGTCGATCCCGTTGACGACGAGCCGGTCGTAGACGAGCTGCATCGTCTCCGGGTGGGAGTTCTGCCAGCTGATGAAGCGGAACCCGGTGCCGATGAACTGCAGCTTCGTCGTCGGCATCGCGGCCCGGGTCAGGCGCAGGCGCTCCCAGGGGTCCTCCCGGTGGGTGCGGACCGCGACCCCCATGGCGGTGCTGGAGCTGTAGTCCAGGGCCCGGAAGCCCACCCGCTCCAGCAGCGGCGCGACCTGCGCCACGTGTGCCGTCCGCAGCCCGGTCGCCCCCCACAGGCTCTGGTTGCCGTCGCGGATCGACACGTCGACCAGTCCCACGTCGGCCATCAGGACGCCCCCACCAGACGGCCGGCCAGGAACCGCTCGAAGAACGCGGTGTCCACTCCCCCGGCGGCGAACTCGGCGTCGGCCAGCAGCGCCTGGTGCACCGGCACGGTCGTGGTCACCCCGTCGATCCGCAGGAGGTCGAGCGCGGCGCGGGCGCGAGCCAGCGCGTCCGCCCGGTCGCGGCCGTGGACGACCAGCTTGGCCAGCAGCGAGTCGTAGTACGGCGGGACGACGGAGCCGCTCTGCACGTGGGTGTCCACGCGGAGCCCG
Source organism: Blastococcus sp. SYSU D00922 (assembly GCF_054050495.1). NCBI lineage: Bacteria > Bacillati > Actinomycetota > Actinomycetes > Geodermatophilales > Geodermatophilaceae > Blastococcus > Blastococcus sp. SYSU D00922. The sequence continues at coordinate 103,200 of NZ_JBJGZL010000006.1, read as the reverse complement.
TCACCGACGGGCAGCACCACCCGGTCGATCCGCCCGGGCGAGGGCCGGAAGTCGTGCGCGGCGTCCTCGGCGTTGATGCGGCACTCGACGGCGTGCCCGGTGAGGACGACGTCCTCCTGACGCAACCGGAGGGGCAGACCCTCGGCCACGGCGAGCTGCTCGGCGACCAGGTCGAGGCCGGTGATCATCTCGGTGACCGGGTGCTCGACCTGGATGCGGGCGTTCATCTCCAGGAAGTAGAAGGTGCCGCGCTCGCGGTCGACCAGCAGCTCCACCGTGCCCAGCCCCCGGTAGCCCAGGTGAGCGCACAGCCGCAGCGCCGCGTCGGCCATCTCGGCGCGCAACCCGTCGGGCAGCAGCGGGGCCGGCGCCTCCTCGACGAGCTTCTGGTACCTGCGCTGCACGGAGCAGTCGCGGTCGCCGAGGGCGACGGCCCGCTCGCCGTCCCCCAGCACCTGCACCTCGACGTGCCGCCCCGACGAGACGTAACGCTCCAGGTAGACCCGCGGGTCCCCGAACGCGGCGGCGGCCTCGGAGACGGCGAGGTCGAGGGTGTGCGCGAGGTCGTCGGGGCCGCGCACCAGCTTCATGCCGCGGCCGCCACCGCCACCGACCGCCTTGACCAGCAGGGGGTAGCCCACCTCGGCCGCCACCGCCCGGGCGCCGGCGAGGTCCGCGGCCTCGCCGCCGGGGACGACCGGCAGCCCGGCGGCCACGGCGTGCGAGCGGGCGGTGAGCTTGTCACCCACCGCCTCGAGCGACTCCGGCGTGGGACCCACGAAGACCACGCCCGCTGCGGCGCAGGCGCGCGCCAGGGACGGGTTCTCCGACAGGAAGCCGTAACCGGGGTGGACGGCGTCGGCGTGCACCGCCTGCGCGGCCCGCACGACGGCCTCCGGGTCGAGGTAGCTCTGCGCGGCGTTGGCCGGCCCGAGCCGGACGACACGGTCGGCCAGCCGCGCCGGCAGGGACTGCAGGTCGGCGTCCGAGGCGGCCAGGACCGACTCGATCCCCAGCCGTGTGCAGGTGCGGATGACCCGCGCGGCGATCTCGCCCCGGTTGGCGATGAGCAGGCGGTGGATCCGCCTCACGGTGCTAGCCACCCGCCCCACCGGCCCGGGCGGGGTCCACGACGCAGAGCACGGCGTCGGCGTCGGCGAACTCGCCGTTGCCGACCCGGAACTCGACCACCGTGCCGCTGACCCCGGCGTGCACCGGCGTCATCATCTTCATGGTCTCGACGATGCCGACGACCGTCTCGTGGTCGACCCGGTCGCCGACGTCCACGAACGGCGGAGCGCCGGGCTGCGGCGCCCGGAAGAAGGTGCCCAGCAGGGGTGGGTGCACGGCCACCAGCCCGTCGGCGACGCGGGACGACGTGGACGCCTGGGGCTCCGCAGCCACCGGCTCGGGCGTCTTCTCCAGCACCGGTTCGCGCGTCACCCGCTGCTCGGCGGTCCAGCCGTCCGCTCCCTCGCGGCGGACTGTGAGGGTCAGGTCGGCCAGCTCCAGGTGCAGCTCCGCCAGCCCGCTGGAGTCGAGCACCCGCAGGACGTCGCGGACGTCGTCGGGGGTCAGCTCCACCGCGCTCAGCCCTCGGACGGGCGCTTGCCGCCCAGCAGGTTGAAGACGTGGTCGAACGGGCGCGCGGCGGGGGCGGCGAGGCGGGCCCGGTCCTTCTCCGCCCACACCGTCTCGGGCCGGCTCTGCAGGAGGAACACGGCGCCGGCGTCGTCCACCGCCCACTCGATGTCCTGCGGGCAGCCGTAGTGCGCCTCGACCTCCCGCGCGGTCGCGACCAGCTGCGCGATCTCGTCGTCGGACACCGACGGCCGGTCCTGCAGCTCCGCCGGCACGTCGGTCTCCACCACCCCGTGGCCGGACGGGTCTGGCCGGTGCCAGCGGGTCTTGGTGGCCACGGTCCGCTTCATCTCGCCGGTCACCTTGCTGACGACGAACGAGTCCGGGGTGACGTCGCCGCTGACGACGGCGGACCCCAGGCCCCAGCTCGCGTCGATGGCGACCACCGACTTGTCGCCGCTGCGCGGGCTGCGGGTGAACATCACCCCGGAGCTGCGGGCGCCCACCATCCGCTGCACCACGACGGCCATGCCCAGGTCGGTCTCGGGGACCCCGCGCCGCAGCCGGTAGGTCACCGACTCGACGCTGTAGAGGCTGGCCCAGCAGCGGCGCACGTGCTCGAGGACCGACTCCGCTCCCCGTACCCAGAGATACGTGTCCTGGAGCCCCGCGAAGCTGGCCTCGGCGCTGTCCTCGCTCGTCGCGCTCGACCGCACGGCCACCGGCAGCGACGGGTCCCCGCACTCCGCGCAGAGGGCCGCGTAGGCGGCGGTCACCGCCTCGACGACGTCGTCCGGCGGCGCGGCGGACTCCACGACGGCCCGGATCTCCGCGGTGACCGCGGCCAGGTCCGCCGAGTCCGCCGGGTCCAGGGCGGCCACCCGCTCCGGCACGGTCACGCCGTGCACGGTGAGGTGCTCGACGGTCCGCTGGAAGGCCGCCGTCGTCACGGCGAAGCCGGAGGGCACCCGGATGCCGGCGCGGAGCAGCTCGCCCAGGCTGGCGCCCTTGCCGCCGACGTCGGGGACGTCGCCGATGCCGACCTCGGAGAAGTGCAGCACCGGGCGGGTCGTGGTCACGGTGGTCCCCATCAGCCGAGCACGGTGACGACGCCGCGGTCCCCGTCGACCCGGACCCGGTCGCCCGTGGAGATGCGCGCGGTGGCCGTGCCCGTGCCGACGACGGCCGGCATCCCGTACTCGCGGGCCACGATCGCCGCGTGCGACATCGTGCCGCCGATGTCGGAGACCGCCGCGGCGATCTTGCCGAACACAGGACCCCAGCTGGGTGCGGTGACCGGGCAGACCAGGATCTCGCCCTCGCGGATCTGACCGATGTCGTTGACGTTGAGCAGCACCCGCGCGACCCCCTCGACCACACCCGGCGAGGCCGCGTACCCGCGCACCGTGGACTCGTCGTCCTCGTCCGTGCCGAGCCAGGACTCGATCGTCTCCTGGGTGATCCCCCAGAGCATCTTCACGGCCGGGTCGTTGAGCGCCTCCGGGACGGCGCCGAGGGCGGGAGGCGGCGACCACGTCGACAGCGCCTCGACGATCCGCTTGCGCTCGGCGACGATCGGCTGCCAGTGCCGGGCGCCGAGCTCCGTGCCGCCGGACGCCCAGGCGAGCATGACGTCGGCGAGGGCGTCCTCGACCTCCACGTGCCGCAGGTGGAAGACGTCGTCGGCCTCGAGCAGCACACCGCGGTCGGCCAGCAGCTGGCCGAACGCGCGGATCTTCTGGAAGAAGCGGGTCGTGAACCAGTGCTCGCAGTAGAACTTGTGCGACTCGATGTAGGGGAAGACCTGACGGCACAGGCCGAGCATCTGGTCGAAGGCCGCCTTCTCCTCCTCGGAGTCGAGCAGCCCCCGGTACTCGTCGGCGATCCGGTCGCGTTCCTCGGCCAGCCGCTCGGTCGGGCGGGTGAGGTCCTCGCCGTTGCGGACCTGCTCGACGTAGCGCGGCAGGGCGGCGAAGGGAACCGTGAGGTCGTCGGCCCACGAGAGGTGGTGGTGGTAGAAGCCGTCACCCACCGAGACGTTGAACCACGGGTCCTTCGCCGCCTCGAGGCCGGCCAGCCAGCGGGCCCCGGCGTCGCCCCGCTCGCCGAGCGCCGCCAGCACCTTCGCCGGGTCGGCGCCTTCGACGAACAGGTCGCCGAGGTCGAGCTCCACGGCCAGCGCGGCGAGCTTCTTCAGCTCGTCGTCGGGGCGGTACATGGTGACGTCCATCCCGGCGACCATGCGGGCCACCATCTGGTCGCCCATCTCCGGGAAGGCCTGCTCGCAGAACTCGAAGAACACGACGTAGGCGCCGTACCCGAGCATCAGCAGCTCGGTGTGGTGGTGCCACATCTTCGAGTAGAGGTCGATGCAGCGGTGGAACCGCTCGCGGAGGAAGTGGTTGGACGCGAACCCGCGGCCGCCGGTGACCACCTCGAGCGGGTCGAGGTCACCGAGCTCGGGCACCTCGACGGCCTCGATGTCGGCGATCAGCGCCTCGATGCGGACCTGCCACTCGCCGTAGATGCGGTCCCAGTTGCCGTAGTAGTGGCCGGCGCGCTCCTGGAAGTCGGCGAACCGCCGCCCCTGCTCCGCCTCGTCGAGCACCGGGTTGGCCGTGATGTAGACCCGCCCGTTGATGATCCGGTACTCGATGCCCATCGTGGTCGGGAAGGAGAACAGCCGGGCGGTGTTCGCCCCGATCGCCGTGTAGGGGATCTCGGAGGTGATGCCGTCGAAGGCGGGGATCACCTCGGGGAAGTGCATCGAGTTGTAGAACCAGAACCGCTGGTCGTCCTCGGGCTGGAACCGGGTGAAGTAGGGGTACATCGCCTCCCAGCCCTCCGCCCCGGGAACGGCCTGGATCTGCGACGGGAGGGGGAACGAGCGCTCGGTCATGGCTGTCCTTCGACGGTGGAGGAGGGTCAGAGCGAGTAGTCGGTCTGGGTGCGGGCGTATGCGACGAAGTCGGCCAGGGCACCGGGATCGGCCATGGCGTCGGGGTCCGCGACGGCGGCGGGGTCGGCGCCGAGGAGGAGCCGGCGCACCGGGATCTCCATCTTCTTGCCGCTGCGGGTGAGCGGGATCGCGCTGACGGCCACGATTCGGTCGGGCACGTGCCGCGGTGAGTACTCGTCGCGGAGCCTCCGCCGCAGCCGCCCCTGCAGGTCGTCGTCGAGGACCGCGCCGGGGGCCAGGGAGACGAACAGGGGCATGAAGAACCCACCGTCGGGCAGGTCCAGGTTGGTGATGAGGGCGCCGAGGACGGCGGGGTCGTCCTCGACCACGCGGTAGATCTCGGCGGTGCCGATCCGGACGCCCTGCCGGTTGAGCACGGCGTCGGACCGGCCGCGGACGAAGCACCCGCCGCGCTCGTTGACCTCGAAGAAGTCCCCGTGCCGCCACACGCCCGGGAAGGTCTCGAAGTAGCTGCTCCGGTAGCGCGCGCCGTCGTCGTCGCCCCAGAAGAACAGCGGCATCGACGGCATCGGCCGGGTGATGACCAGCTCGCCGACCTGGCCGACGACGGGGTGCCCCGACTCGTCCCACGCCTCCGCGGCCACGCCGAGGGAGCGGGCCTGGATCTCGCCGGCGCGCACGGGCAGGGTCGGCACGCCCCCGACGAAGCCCGTGCAGCAGTCGGTGCCCCCGCTGCCGGTGGCGATCGAGAGGTCGGCCTTCACGTCCGAGTAGAACCACGCGGTGACGGCCGGGCCCACCGGGGAGCCGGCGGGCATGACGACGTCGAGGGCGGAGAGGTCGAACCGCTCCTTCGGCACGACCCCGGCCTTCTGCATGAGCTCGACGAACGTCGGGCTGGCCCCGAAGAGGCGGGCACGGCCGTCCTGCGCGATCCGCCAGAGGACGTCGACGTCGGGGTGCGCCGGGTTGCCGTCGTAGAGCACCGGCACCGCGCCGACCAGCGGCATGGTGAGGAGGAAGTTCCACATCATCCAGCCGGTGGTGGTGAAGAAGAAGCCGCGGTCACCGGGGCGCATGTCGTGGTGGAGGACGTGCAGCTTCAGGTGCTCGAGCAGGATCCCGCCGTGCCCGTGCACGATCGCCTTGGGCAGGCCCGTGGTGCCGGAGGAGAACAGCACCCAGAGCGGGTGGTCGAAGGGGACCTGCTCGAAGGCGAAGCCGGCCACGTCCTCGCCGGCCACCACGTCGTCCCAGGGGGTGCCCGGCTGCTCGAGCCCGAGGACCGGGACGGTGACGACCTCGCGGAGCCCGGCCATGCCTGCGACGAGGTCGGCCACCTCGGCGCGGCGGTCGAAGTCGCGGCCACCGTACCGGTAGCCGTCCGCCGCGAGCAGCACGACCGGGTCCAGCTGGCCGAGCCGGTCGAGCGCGCCGCGCGAACCGAAGTCCGGGGACACGCTCGCCCAGACCGCTCCGACGGCGGCCGTCGCCAGCATCGCGACCATGGCCTGCGGCACGTTGGGGAGGTAGGCGACCACCCGGTCGCCGGGGGCCACGCCCAGCTCCCGGAGGTGGGTCGCCAGCACCCTGACCTGCCGGGCGAACTCCTCCCACGGGAACTCGCGCAGCGGAGAGGTCTCGTCGGCGAACAGCAGCACAGGTGAACCGGCGCGCTCCTGGGCCAGCACGTGCTCGGCGAGGTTGAGCCGGGCGCCCGGGAACCAGCGGGCTCCCGACATCTCCCGGCTCTCGAGGACGGCGGTGTGCGGGGCCGACGAGCGGACCTCGAAGAAGTCCCAGACCGCCTGCCAGAACTCCTCGAGCTCGGTGGTCGACCACGACCAGAGGGCGGCGTAGTCGGGGAAGGTTCGGCCGGTGCGCGCCTGCGCGAACGCGGTGAACTCGACCAGGCGGGCGCGCGCTGTGCGGTCGGGGTCCGGCGTCCAGAGCAGGTCGCCCTCGCGCACCTGGGACGTCGCTCGGACCGGCATGCGGGAGACAGTGGCGCAGACCACATCCGGCGGGCAACACTCACCTGACGAGATTTCACGCTGCGAAAACGACGAGGTGGCGGCGCGTGCGGAACTACCGGGTGAAGCCGATCGAGTCGCTGGCGCGCGGCCTGCAGGTGCTCCAGACGCTGCAGGAGGTGCGCGCCGCGAGCCTGCACGACCTCCACGTCGCCACCGGGATCCCCAAGCCGACGCTCACCCGCATCCTCTGGACCGCCCACCAGCAGGGGCTGGTCTGGCAGCGGATGGTCGACGGGGCCTTCCTGCCCAGCCACACCCAGCACCGGCTGGAGCCGGACCACGACGCGTGGCTGGTGGAGATCGCCTCACCCGTGCTGGACGAGCTCGCCGGCCGGGTGCAGTGGCCGTCGGTGCTGGCCGTGCCCCGGCTGGACCACATGGAGACGCTCGAGACCAACAGCACCCGCACGTACTTCGACGCGTTGCCGCCCCGCCCCCGGGGCTTCCGGGTGAACATGCTCGGCTCGGCCTCCGGACGCGCCTACCTCGCCTACTGCAGCCCGCAGGAGTTCGAGGCGGTCATCCGGCGGCTGCGCTCGCGCGACACGGGCGGGCGGGGCCTCGCGTTCGACGACGAGGCCCTGCGAAAGCTGGTGGCGAGCACGCGCGAGCGCGGCTACGGCGTGCGGGCCCCGGACTTCGGTGGCGACCCCGCCCGCCCCCGGTCGGAGGTGGACGACGGCCGGGAGTCCATCGCCATGCCGGTGCGGCTCGAGGACCGGGTGGTGGCCACCATCAACCTGACGTGGCGGCGGCAGGTCATGTCGACGACCGGCATGGTGCAGCGGCACCTCGACGACCTGCGTCGCGCCGTCGCGACCGTCGAGGAGCGGGCGCGCGAGGCCGGCCTGGGCGTGGGAACCGGTGTGCCCGCGCCGCCACCGCGGTAAGGACCCGGCATGCAGTCGACCGTCGTCTTCGACCTGGACAAGGTGCTGCTCGGCGGGGACGCGTCGACGCTCTTCCTGCACGGCCGGCTCCGGCAGTCGCCGGGCCGGGCGCTCCCCCTCCTCGCCGCCTCGCCCGTGCTCCTGCTCGGTGCCGCGCTGCCCTGGACCCGGCCGCTGGGCGCCCGGCTGATGACCCGGCTGGCCGTGGGTGACCGGGACGTCGACGGCATCGCGGCCGCCTACCGGGAGGTCCTCACCGTCAAGCCGGAGGCAGCGGTCGCCGACGCCATCGCGTGCGTGCGTGCGCATGAGCTGGCCGGGGACACCGTCGTCGTCGCGACCGGCTGCGAGGAGACGCTGGCCCGCGGTTTCCTGACGGCGATCGGGCTCGGCCACCTCGACGTCGTCGGCTCGCAGGCCACGGTGCCGGTCCGGCGGGCCATGGGCGAGTCGAAGGTGACCATGCTCTCCGACCGCGGCCATCCCCCGCCGTGGACCGCCGTCTACAGCGACAGCGCGTCCGACCTGCCGCTGTTCGCCGGCACGCCGAGGCCCGTGCTGGTCAACGCCGGTGAGCGGGCCGCGCGCCAGGTCGAGCGCACGTTGGGCCGCCGGCCCGAGACCCTCACCTGGCGCTGACCGCGCGGCGGCTAGCCTCCGGCCGTGGGGTACTTCGGCAAGCTCGCGTACAGCGACGGGCGGTGGACCGCCGGCCGGCCGACGGCGGTGCCGTTCCTCCTCCTCGACGTCCACGACAGCGCCATCGCGACGATCGACTACCGCGGGGCCGACGCCTCGGGCGGCCGCTTCTTCCTCGGCTACGAGCCGCGGATCTACTTCGAGGAGCCCGACGCCTCGCCGCCGATCGACACCCGCGCCGAGGCGGACGGCTTCGCCCGCTGGGTGAAGGAGACGGCCGGCACGGACGTCGACCCGGACGACGTCCGCCGGCTCATGGCCGCGCCCGACGGCGCCCCGCCCGCCGAGGACGTCGTCGAGGAGGCCGTCGAGAAGCTGCTCGCGCTGGCCGGCCTCCCGGCCCCCGAGTGGCCGACGGACGACGACGCGCCCGCCGGCTGAGCGCCGTCCTCAGCGCGCCCCCGCGTCCGGGCGGCGGTAGGAAGGAGCCCGTGCGCGCCGTCTCCTACAGCCAGCCCGGTGGTCCCGACGTCCTCCAGCTCTCCGACCGACCCGTTCCCGAGCCCGGCCCCGGTGAGGTGCGGGTCCGCGTCGCCTTCTCCGGCGTCAACCCGACCGACTGGAAGTCGCGCAGCAAGACCCCGCCGGGCCCGGAGGGGCAGGTCCCGAACCAGGACGGCGCCGGCACCGTCGACGCGGTCGGCCAGGGCGTCGACCCCGTGCTCGTCGGCGAGCGGGTCTGGATCTGGGAAGCCGCCTGGCAGCGCCCGTGGGGCACGGCGGCCGAGTACACCGTCGTCCCCGCCCGCCAGACCGTCCTGCTGGGCGCCGAGCCGTCGTTCGAGCTCGGCGCGTCGCTCGGCATCCCGTTCCTCACCGCGCACCGCTGCCTCACCGTCGCCGAGTCGCTGCCCGACCGCATCGGCCCCGGCTCGCTGACCGGCCGGGTCGTCCTCGTGCAGGGCGGCGCGGGTGCGGTCGGCAACGCCGCCATCCAGCTCGCCCGCTGGGCCGACGCGACCGTGATCGCCACCGTGAGCAACCCGCAGAAGGCGCAGCTCGCGGCCACGGCCGGCGCCGACCACGTCATCGACTACCGGCGGCAGGACGTCGTCGCCGAGGTGCGCAAGGTCGCCCCCAAGGGGGTCGACTCGATCGTCGAGGTCTCGGCCGCGGTGAACGCGCCTGTCGACGCCCAGGTCATCGGCATGCACGGCGCCGTCGCGATGTACGCCGACGACGGCGGGGCGGAGGTCACCGTGCCCGTGCGGTTGCAGATGGGGCCCAACGCCCGCTGGCAGTTCGTGCTCGTCTACACCGAGCCGGCCAGGGCGAAGGAGATCGGCGTCGAGGACGTCAACGCCGCGGTCCTGGACGGCGCGATCCGGGTGGGCCGCGAGGCCGGGCTGCCGCTGCACGTGTTCCCGCTCGACCAGGCCGCGCAGGCGCACCAGGCGGTGGAGGACGGCGCCGTGGGCAAGGTGCTGATCGACGTCACGGCGTGACCGGCGCCCCTAGGCTGCGCGCATGAGCACCGTGGACGTGCACCAGCTCTCGGCCGAACTGCTCGACCGCGCCGCGCGGGGATCGGCGCACCGCGCGGCGAGCACGCTGCCGCACCCGGTCGACGGCCTGCGGCAGACCCTGATCGCGCTGCTCGCCGGCGGGGAGCTGGGCGAGCACGAGAGTCCCGGCCCCGCGAGCTTGCTGGTGCTCCAGGGCCGGGTCCGCGTGGTGGCCGGCGACCAGAGCGTCGAGGTCGGCGTGCACGAGTTCAGCCCCGTCCCCGACCGGCGGCACAGCCTGCACGCCGACGAGGACAGCGTCGTCCTGCTCAGCGTCGCCGTCCCCGACCGGGCACCCCTGGCCGATTGAGTGCCGACTGTGCGCTGGTCCACCTCATCGCCGCGAGATGACGTGGACCAGCGCACAGGCGCGTGTCAGGACAGCCGTCAGCCGACGCCGAGGTCGCGGGCGATGAGCATGCGCTGCACCTCGCTGGTGCCCTCGCCGATCTCCAGGATCTTCGCGTCGCGGTAGAACCGGCCCACCGGGAACTCGTTCATGAACCCGTACCCGCCGTGCACCTGCGTCGCGTACCGCGCGTTGTCCATGGCCACCTCGGAGCTGTACAGCTTGGCGATGGAGGCCTCCCGCTTGAACGGCTCGCCGCGCAGCATCTTCTCCGCCGCCCGGTAGTAGGCCAGCCGCGCGGTGGAGGCGCGCACCTCCATGTCGGCGATCATGAACTGGATGGCCTGGTTGCGGCCGATCGGCTGCCCGAAGGCCTCGCGCTCGCCGGCGTACTTCACCGACTCGTCGACGCACCCCTGCGCCAGCCCCACCGACAGCGCCGAGATCGCGATGCGGCCCTCGTCCAGGATCGACAGGAACTGCGCGTAGCCGCGACCCCGCTCCCCCACCAGGTTCTCCTCGGGCACCCGGACGTCGGTGAACGACAGCTCGCGGGTGTCGGAGGCGTTCCAGCCGACCTTCGAGTAGCGCTGGCCGACGGCGAAGCCCGGGGTCCCCGACGGCACGATGATCGCCGAGATCTCCTTGCCGCCGTCGGGGCGCGTCCCGGTGACGGCGGTGACGGTGACCAGCGCGGTCAGGTCGGTGCCGGCGTTGGTGATGAAGGCCTTGGAGCCGTTGATCACCCAGTGGCCGTCCTCCAGGCGGGCGGTGGTCCGCGTGGCGCCCGCGTCCGACCCGCCGCCGGGCTCGGTGAGGCCGAACGCGCCCAGCGCCTCCCCCGCGCACAGCCGGGGCAACCACTCCTGCTTCTGCTCCTCGGTGCCGAACCGGTAGATCGGCATGGCACCGAGGGAGACGCCCGCCTCCACGGTGATCGCCATCGACGAGTCGACGCGGGCCAGCTCCTCCAGCGCCACGCAGAGGTCGAAGTAGGTTCCTCCCGAGCCGCCGTACTCCTCGGGGAACGGCAGCCCGAACAGGCCGAGTTCGCCCATCTGCCGGACGAACTGCGTCGGGAACTCGTCGCGCTCGTAGAACTCCCCGATCTGCGGGGCGATGACCTCCTGCGCGAACTCGCGGACGGTCTTGCGGAGGGTCTCGGTCTCGTCGCTGAGCCGGTAGTCCAACATCAGTTCTCCTGCTGCTCAGGAGCGGCCGCCGCTGGGGTCACCAGGGCCACCCGCTCGTCCAGCGCGACCGTCTGGCCGGCTGTCACGCCGAGCTCGGTGACCGTCCCCGCGACGGGGGCGGTCAGCACGTGCTCCATCTTCATCGCCTCGACGACCAGCAGCGGGGTCCCCGCCGCCACCTCGTCGCCGACCGCGGCCTGCACCACGGTCACGGTCCCGGGCATGGGCGCGGTGACCGCGCCGTCGGCACCGGAGCCCTCGCCGTGCGCCGCCAGCCGCTCCTGCTCGCGCAGCGCGGCGACCCGGCCGTCCGCGGCCAGCCACACCGTCCCGCCCTCGTGGACGACGGCGTAGGACGCGGTCAGCCCGTCGAGGGTCACCGTCAGCCGGTCGCCGTCCCGGACGGCGCGCGCGGGCACCGGCTCGCCGTCCCCGACGCGGACCTCCGCCGCCGACGACCGGCCGCGCAGCCGCACCTCCACCGGGTCGCCGCCGGCGACCTGCAGCCGGCGCACGGTCCAGGCCGGCTCCCCCAGCCGCCAGCCGTCGGGGACGTCCCAGCGGTCGACGACCGGGCCGGCCGGCTCGCCCTCGACGAGCAGCGCCAGCGCCGCGGCCGCGTAGACGTGCGGGGGCGGGGGCTCGGGCAGGGTCAGGTCGTCCCCGCGGCGCTCGATGAGCCCGGTGTCGAGCTTCCCGGCGACGACGTCGGGGTCGGTGAGCAGCGCCCGCAGGAAGGCCGCGTTCGTCGTCACCCCCAGGACGGCGGTGTGCCCGAGCGCGCCGACCAGCCGCGCGCGGGCCGTGTCGCGGTCGGGGCCCCAGGCGATGATCTTGGCCAGCATGGGGTCGTAGTCGGTGCCGACGACGGAGCCGACCGCCAGGGAGCTGTCCACCCGGACGCCGGGGCCCGACGGCTCGACCAGCCCCAGCACCGTGCCCGCCTGCGGCAGGAAGCCGCGGGCCGGGTCCTCGGCGTAGAGCCGCGCCTCGATCGCGTGCCCGTCCAGCGAGATGTCGCTCTGGTCCAGCGGCAGCCGCTCCCCCGCCGCCACCCGGATCTGCTGCTCGACCAGGTCCAGGCCGGTGATCAGCTCGGTGACCGGGTGCTCGACCTGCAGGCGGGTGTTCATCTCGAGGAAGAAGAAGTCGCGCGGCCGGTCGGCGTCGACGATGAACTCGACCGTGCCGGCCCCGGTGTAGCCGACGGCCTTCGCCGCTTCGACGGCGGCGCGGCCCATCGACGCCCGCGAGGCGGTGTCCAGCAGCGGGGACGGCGCCTCCTCGATCACCTTCTGGTGCCGGCGCTGCAGGCTGCACTCGCGCTCGCCGAGGTGGATGACGTTCCCGTGCGCGTCGCCGAGGACCTGCACCTCGATGTGCCGCGAGTTGCCGACGTACCGCTCGACCAGCAGGGTGTCGTCGCCGAAGGAGCTCGTGGCCTCGCGCCGGGCACCGGCGATCGCCTCGGGCAGCTCCTCCTTGCTGCGCACCACCCGCATGCCCTTGCCGCCACCGCCGGCGCTGGGCTTGAGCAGGACCGGGAAGCCGACCGCGACGGCGGCGTCGGTCACCTGCTCGTCGGTCATGCCGGGCTCGGTCCGCCCGGGGACGACGGGGACACCGGCGGCCATCACCGTCTGCTTGGCGCGGATCTTGTCGGCCATGGCCTCGATCGCCGCGACCGGCGGGCCGATGAACACGATCCCGGCCTTCTCGCACGCGCGGGCGAACTCGACGTTCTCCGACAGGAAGCCGTAGCCGGGGTGGATCGCCTGCGCGCCGGTACGAGCGGCCGCCTCGAGCACCCGCTCGATCGAGAGGTAGCTCTGCGCGGCCGGCGCCGGCCCGATGGGGACGGCGACGTCGGCGAGCCGGGTGTGCAGCGCTCCGGCGTCCGCGTCGCTGTGCACCGCGACCGAGCGGATGCCCATGGTGCGCAGCGTGCGGATCACCCGGACGGCGATCTCGCCCCGGTTGGCCACGAGGACGGTGTCGAACATCTACGCCACCCTCCTCACGGGACTTTCTGTACCGAAAGTCCCTGGGAGTTTCGGTACAGAAAGTCCCTCGTCACATGCGGAAGACGCCATAGCCGACCTCCTCCAACGGAGCGTTCGCGGCGGCCGAGAGGGCGAGGCCGAGCACGGTGCGGGTCTGCGCGGGATCGATCACGCCGTCGTCCCAGAGCCGCGCGGTCGCGTAGTACGGGTGGCCCTGGTGCTCGTACTGCTCGCGGATCGGCGCCTTGAACGCCTCCTCCTCCTCGGCCGGCCACTCCTCGCCGCGGGCCTCGGCCCCGTCGCGGCGCACCTGCGCCAGCACCGACGCCGCCTGCTCGCCGCCCATCACCGAGATGCGCGCGTTGGGCCAGGTGAACAGGAACCGGGGCGAGTACGCCCGGCCGCACATGGAGTAGTTGCCGGCGCCGAAGGAGCCGCCGATGACCACGGTGAGCTTCGGTACCCGGGCGCAGGCGACGGCAGTGACCATCTTGGCGCCGTGCTTGGCGATGCCGCCGGCCTCGTAGTCGCGGCCGACCATGAACCCGGTGATGTTCTGCAGGAACAGGAGCGGGATCTTGCGGCGGTCGCACAGCTCGATGAAGTGCGCGCCCTTCAGGGCCGACTCGGCGAACAGCACGCCGTTGTTGGCGATGATCCCGACCGGGTGGCCGTGCAGCCGGGCGAAGCCGGTGACCAGCGTGTGCCCGTACAGCGGCTTGAACTCGGCGAACCGGCTGCCGTCGACCAGCCGGGCGATGACCTCGCGGACGTCGTAGGGCGTGCGGGGGTCGGGCGGCACGACCTCGTAGACCGACTCCGCAGCGTGCAGCGGCTCCTCGACCGGCGCGACGTCCCACGGCCGCGGCTCGCGCGGGGCCAGGGTGCCCACGATCTGCCGAACGATCTGCAGGGCGTGCGCGTCGTCGTCGGCGAGGTGGTCGGTGACCCCGCTGACCCGGCTGTGCAGGTCTCCCCCGCCCAGCTCCTCGGCGGTGACGACCTCGCCGGTCGCCGCCTTCACCAGCGGCGGGCCGCCCAGGAAGATCGTCCCCTGCTCGCGGACGATGACCGCCTCGTCGCTCATGGCCGGCACGTACGCCCCGCCGGCGGTGCACGACCCGAGGACGGCGGCGATCTGCGGGATGCCGGCCTTCGACATCGTCGCCTGGTTGTAGAAGATCCGGCCGAAGTGCTCGCGGTCGGGGAAGACCTCGTCCTGCATCGGCAGGAACGCGCCGCCGGAGTCGACCAGGTAGATGCACGGCAGCCGGTTGTGCAGGGCCACCTCCTGCGCGCGCAGGTGCTTCTTCACCGTCATCGGGTAGTAGGTGCCGCCCTTGACGGTGGCGTCGTTGGCCACGACGACGCACTCGCGCCCGGCGACCCGGCCGATGCCGGTGATGATCCCGGCGGCGGGCGCCTCGTCGTCGTAGAGCCCGTGCGCGGCCAGGGGCGAGAGCTCCAGGAACGGGCTGCCCGGGTCGAGCAGGGTGTCGACCCGCTCGCGGGGCAGGAGCTTGCCGCGGTCGACGTGCCGCTGACGCGCCCGGTCACCGCCGCCGAGGGCGACCCGGTGCAGCTGGGCGGCCAGGTCGGCGGCCAGGTCGGCGTGCGCGGCGGCGTTGCGGCCGGCGGTCGCCGGGTCGGCCGCGGCAGCGGGTCTGAGCACGGGCGCGTCCACGTCGCCGAGGTTAACGGTCGTTCACTCCGACGGTCCAGCTCACACCCCGGAGTGGTTAACGGACGTTCACCGCCGGGTTAGCATCCGCCGTGTGACCTCGACGCGCGCACCCCGGGATGCGGCGCTGCACGCCGACGCCGACCGGCCGTCGCGCCGCGAGCAGATCCTGCAGGCCGCGGCCCAGCTGTTCGCCGAGCGCGGGTCACGGGCGGTCGGGGTGGACGACGTCGGCGCGGCGGTCGGCGTCACCGGCCCGGCGATCTACCGGCACTTCGCGAGCAAGGACGCGATGCTCGCCGAGATGCTGGTCCGCATCAGCGAGCACCTGCTGGAGGGCGGCAGCCAGCGGGTGCAGGACGCCGGCGGGGACCCCGAGGCCCAGCTGCGCGCCCTCGTCGCCTTCCACGTCGACTTCGCCCTCGACAACCCGGCGCTGATCACCGTGCAGGACCGCGACCTGGGCAACCTGGCCGAGGCCGACGCCGCCCAGGTCCGCCGGCTGCAGCGGCGCTACGTCGAGGTGTGGGTGCCCGTCCTGGCCCGCCTGCACCCCGCCGCGGACGCCGCCGCCTGCCGCGCGCGGGCGCACGCGGTCTTCGGCCTGATCAACTCCACCCCGCACAGCGCGGGGCGTCTCGGCCGTCCGGCGATGGCCGCGCTGCTCGGCGACATGGCCTGGGCCGCCGCCACCGCCTGAGGGCTACTCGAACGGCGGGGTGGCCAGCGACAGGGCCGCCTCGGCGACCGCGTCGATCTCGGCCGACCCGCCCGCGGCGTCCTCGTCGACCCAGGCGCTCTCCACGATGGTCACCGCCGGGCCGGAGACCGCGCTGGCGTACTCGGCGCCGGAGAGCTCGTCGGGGCTGCCGGTGTACCGGACGCCCTCGCGCAGCAGGTCGCTGACGTTCCCGCTGCCGTTGCGGTCGGTGAGGGCCTGGAGGTTGCGGGCGGCCGCGGCGTCGGGCATCTGGACCCGGGACACCGCCACGACCACCGCCGCGCCGTCGACCTGCGTCGAGTAGAGCGCCCGGGACAGACCGGTGCAGTCGAGCTGCGTGAAGAAGTCCGCGGTGTCGCCGTAGGCGTGGCTCACGCAGGTCTCGTCGACCTGCACCGCCTCGACCCGGTACTCGGCGCCGCCCACCACCTGCACGTCGCCGACCGCCGGCCCGGCGTCCTGCGTCTGCGGTGCGCTCGGAGCGGCGTCGGCGCTCCCGCCGTCGTCACCGTCGCGCAGCAGGAACCAGCCGCCGACCCCGAGGGCGGCGACGACGAGGACGCCGACGAGCGTCATCAGCAGCACCCTGCCCCGCGACCCGGCGCGCTCCTCGGCCTCCTCCGCCTGCTGGTTCTGGTCCCAGTACAGGGGCGGCATGGCCGGGGGCGCCGGCGGCGCGGGCTGCTGGAAGGTCGCCGTGGGCGGGGCAGCGGTGCGGGGCGGGACGACGGTGCCCACGGTTGGCGGCTCGGGCTCGGCGCCGGCGAACAGCCCGCCGATGCCGCCCCCGTCGTCCGGCGGGGCGGGTGGCTCGTCGATCGCCACCGTGTCCCGGGGCGGCGCGACCGGGGCGGGGGCCTGCTGCGCGGCGGCCTGCTGCGCCGCGGCGGCCTCCTGCGCCGCGGCGGCGTGCCCGGCGGCGGCCGACGCGGCGACGGCCGCGGCGATCGCCTCGGGGCTGGGCTGCTCCCGGACCGGCGGAGCGGGCGGCTCCTGCGCGGCCGGGGCGGTGGCCGGCTGCTGCGCCGGTGCCGGGGCCGCCGTCGCGGGGGCGCCGAGCGCGGCCGGCGTGAGCAGCTCCGGACGGCGCAGGACATACGGCGAGTACGGGAAACCCTCGCCGTTGAGCTCCTCGACGGAGGGGCCGCGCCCGGGCAGCTCCAGGGCCTCCAGGGCGGCGCGCACGTCGGCCGTCGTCCAGAGGCGGGGGTTGTCCACGCCGGAGTACCGGCTGGCGCGGGCGATGCCGAGGAGCAGCGAGCGCGTCTCGAGCAGCGACACCAGGTCGCCCTCGCCGAGGTCGCCGTCGGCCGGCATCAAGCCGGTCACCTCGCCGACGAGCACGGTGAGCCGGGCGATGCGGCCGGGCTCCAGGCCGGCGCGCCGCAGCTTCATGGCGACCTCCATGCCGGCGCGCATGAGGCCGTCGAGCGGAGTGGACCCGCCGCCGGAGAGCTGGAGGGCCTGGCCCGGCCCGGACTCGGGCGCGATGGTCCACGCGCCCTCCGGGACGGCCTTCACCACGCCCGACTGCCGGAGCACCTCGGCGATCCGGATGACGGCGATGCCCTCCGGCACGAGCAGGACCGCGTCGGAGATGCGCCGCCCGAGCGGCCCGTCGATGAGCGGGAGGGCGGCGACCACGGCGGCGCGGACCGAGGCGCCGGTGTCCCAGCGCGTCAGCTCGCCGAACAGGGCTCGCTCCCCCGCCGTCTGAAGCGGCGCCGGGGTCAGGGCCAGCACGTCGGGTGTCCTCCGGGGCGGTCGGGTGTCTGGGGCCGGTCGGGGCCGCGGACGCCGTGGACCCGGGCAGGGCGCCCCCCGGCGCGCACTGCCCGTGCGTGGTCCACCCGGCGCCGGCAGCTGCTCACGACGCTACGTCATCGGGCAGGGCACGCGGCGTGCGCGCGCCGGAGCGCCGTGGTCACACGTGCGCGGGGGGCTCCTCCGTCGCCGGCTCCTGCGCCGCACGCCAGCGGGCGAACGAGCCACTGCGGGCCACGAGATCCACCGCCGTCCAGAGCACCGCGAACCCGACGCCGACCGGCAGCACCGACCACCAGTTCCACGGCGGCAGCAGACCGAGGGCCTCCTGCGCCACGGCGACCCCGTAGACGGCGGCGGTGACGACCAGCCCGGCCAGCCAGCCGGGGACCCGGCGGGTGACCGCGACGTCGACCAGGACCGCGCCCACGAGCAGCACGACGGGCAGCACCGAGGGCGGGAAGCCCATCGCGACCAGGCCCAGCCACATGACGGCCCGGTAGGCGAGGTAGGTCGCCGCGATGATCGTCGCCGTCCAGCGCAGCCCGACGACCTTGCGCGCGACCACGAGCGAGAGCAGGCCGGCGCAGATCAGCCACGCCGGGTGCACCCACGAGGGCACGGGCAGCATGAACATCGTCGGGGTCTGCCCCTGGGAGGCCGCGAAGTCCAGCAGCTGGGGCTCGGCCGTCGTCCGGCCGTCGAGGTAGGCCGCCAGCGACAGGACGCCGTACTCCTGGTGCTGGTTGGGGAAGAGGACGTTCTCGACGAAGAACAGCCACAGGCCCAGCGAGACCAGGTCGCGGACCCGGCCGGGGGCCGCGTACAGCCACCAGCCCCGGATGGCGCCGGCGAGCATGATCGCCGTCCCGAGGTAGAGCAGCGCGTGACTGGGGCTCCAGCTGGTGATGTCCAGGCCGTTGATGCGGTGGTTGACGATGTCGATCGGGATGGCGACGAGGAACGTCCCGATCCCCCACTGCATGAGCCGCAGCGCCCGCCGGTCGACGCCGTAGCCGCTGTAGCTGTGGAAGACGACCAGGCCGATGACCACGGCCGTGCCGGCGGAGTTCAGCAGGTGCGGGGGTGCGAGGTCGTCGCGCAGCCACCTGAAGTGCCACGAGACGTCCCAGGACGAACCGAGCATCTTCAGCAGGAAGGCACCCAGCCACGCGGTGTAGATCCAGCGCAGCTCGGTCTCGGTGGTGGCCCGGCCCGGGCGGCCGGGGGTCATGTAGGCCAGCCAGAGCCAGCGCACGAGAGCGACCGGGTGGGCCAGCCCGTTGCGGAGGGTGCCCGGAGCCGGAGGGACCTCGCGGACGGCGGGAGCGGCAGCAGGGGGCACGGGGATTCCTCGGGCTCGGTGGACTGGCCCAGACCCTAGCGGCGCGGAGGGCCGATTCCGAGCCTCCGAGTAGCAGGATCGCGACACCTGCGCTATCAGCCGGACACACGGGGCGAGCGGTGCGCACGGTGCGTACTGTCGGGCGTCGTGGCAGAGAGCGCAGGGCACCTGGTCTGGATCGACTGCGAGATGACCGGGCTCGACATCGTCAAGGACAAGCTGATCGAGGTCGCGGTCGTCGTGACCGACTCGGAGCTGAACGTCCTCGACCCCGGCCTGGACCTGATCATCTCCGCGGACGACGCCGACCTGGACGGCATGAACGAGGTCGTCGTCGAGATGCACCGCAAGTCGGGGCTCACCGACGCGGTCCGGGCCTCCACGCTCACCGTGGCCGAGGCCGAGCAGCAGCTGCTCGCCTACATCAAGCGCTGGGTGCCCGAGCGGCGCACCGCACCGCTGTGCGGCAACTCGATCGGCACCGACCGCGGCTTCCTCGCCCGCGACATGCCCGAGCTCGACGACCACCTGCACTACCGGATGGTCGACGTCTCCTCGATCAAGGAGCTCGCCCGCCGCTGGTTCCCGCGGGTCTACTTCGCGCAGCCGCAGAAGGGGCTGGCCCACCGCGCCCTCGCCGACATCATCGAGTCGGTCCGGGAGCTGGCGTACTACCGCCGGACGCTCTTCGTGCCGGCGCCCGGGCCCAGCAGCGACGAGGCGAAGGGCGCCGCCGAGGAGGCCGTCGGCGCGTTCGCCGAGGTCCTGGCGGCCGGCGACGCCACCCCGCGCACCGGTGTCGACGAGGCAGCACCCCCGGCCGCGTCGGGGAGCTGACCCGCTCCGGTATCGTTGCTCCGGTTCCCCTCCCGGCGCGTGCGCCGTCCGGGGAGCGACGGTGGGTGTAGCTCAGTTGGTAGAGCACCAGGTTGTGATCCTGGGTGTCGCGGGTTCGAGCCCCGTCACTCACCCCACGCAGAAGGGCCCCGGTCAGCCGACCGGGGCCCTTCTGCCTGTCAGCTCGCCCGTGTGCGCTGCACCACCGTCAGCGGGAGCAGCCGCAGCGCGCCCGGCGCGTGCGCAGGCACGACGGGCCGGCGCGGTGGGACCGGGGCGACCGGCCGGTAGGGCTCGCCGGGAGCAGGCCGCGGATCGGCCTCGCCCTTGTTCGGCCAGAGGCCCGTCGCCCGCTCGGCCTGGGCGGTGATGGTCAGCGACGGGTTCACGCCGAGGTTGGCCGACACCGCCGACCCGTCGACCACCGACAGCCCCGGGTAGCCGTGCACGCGGTGGTAGGGGTCGACGACGCCGTCCCGCGGGGTGGCGCCGATGACGCAGCCGCCGAGGAAGTGCGCCGTCATCGGGATGTTCGCCAGGTCGGTGAACGCGCCGCCCGGGTCACCGCCGATCTTCGCCGCGATCCGCCGCACGGCCTCGTGCCCGCCGGGGATCCAGGTCGGCACCGGCTCCCCGCGCCCCGGCCGGCTGGTGAGCCTCCGGCCGAACCGCCCCTTCCGCCCGGAGACGACGATGCTGTTGTCGCGGGTCTGCATCACCAGCGCGATCAGCGTGCGCTCCGACCATCCGCGCACCGACAGGCTGCGCACGAACGCGCCCGGGTTCCGCGCGATGACCCCGAGCGCCTTCAGCCAGCGCGGCAGCCGCCCGCCCCCGTCGACCAGCACCGTCTGCAGCAGGCCGATGGCGTTGCTGCCCTTGCCGTAGCGCACCGGCTCGACGTGCGTGTGCTCGTCGAGGTGGAAGGACGAGGTGATCGCCACGCCCCGGCTGAAGTCGGTGGGTCCGCCGCGGCGGCCGGTGGCGGCGAGCACCGCCTCCGAGTTCGTCCGCGTCTGGTGCCCCAGTGTCGGGGACAGCTCCGGCAGCGTGCCGCCCTCCTTCATCGCGTGCAGCAGCCGCTGGGTGCCGTAGGTGCCGGCGGCCAGCACGACCTGGTCGCACGTCCACCGGCGGACGGTGCGCTTCCCGAGCCACGCGCCGGTGCGCCGGGCCTCCACCTCCCAGCCGCCGCTAGGACGGGGGCGCACCGAGGTCACGGTGGTCAGCGGGTGGACCACCGCCCCGCCGCGCTCGGCCAGGTACAGGTAGTTCTTCACCAGGGTGTTCTTGCCGCCGACCGCGCAGCCGGTCATGCACGAGCCGCACTCGGTGCAGCCGGTGCGGTCGGGCCCGACGCCGCCGAAGAAGGGGTCCGGCACGGTCACGCCCGGCTCGCCGTAGAAGACCCCGACCGGGGTCGACACGACGGTGTCCCCCACGCCCATCTCCTCGGCGACCTCGCGGAAGATCTCGTCGGCCGCCGTGGTCGTCGGGTTGGTGGTGACACCGAGCATCCGGGACGCCTGCTCGTAGTACGGCTCGAGCTCGGCCGCCCAGTCGGTGATGCCGGCCCACTGCGGGTCCTGGAAGAAGGCGGGCGGCGGCTTGTAGAGCGTGTTGGCGTAGTTGAGCGAGCCGCCGCCGACGCCGGCGCCGGCCATCACCAGGACGTCGGGCAGCAGGTGGATGCGCTGGACGCCGTAGCAGCCCAGCTGCGGCGCCCACAGGTAGCGGCGCAGGTCCCAGGAGGTCTTCGGCAGCTCGTCGTCGGCGAACCGGCGCCCCGCCTCGAGCACCGTGACGCGGTAGCCCTTCTCGGTCAGCCGGAGCGCGGCGGTGCTGCCACCGAAGCCGCTGCCGACGACGACGACATCCGTGTGCTCAGTCCTGGGCACGGGCCCCTCCGGCGACGGCGACGGGTGCCGGCTCGAACTCCTCGAGCCGGAGACGGCGCAGGCGGCGCCGGAAGGTGAGGGTCGAGGCCGGCCAGTTCTGCGTGTTGCGGCCGTTCTCGTTGATGTACCAGCTGTGGCAGCCGCCGGCGAAGACCGTGTGCCCCACCCGCTCCTGCACCCAGGCGTCGAACCGCTCCGCGACGTCGCGGCGGATCTCGAGCCGCCGGGCCCGGCCGTCGCGCAGCGCGCGCACCGCCTGCACGACCCAGCCGATCTGGGCCTCCAGCATCACGATGATCGAGTTGTGGCCGAGGTTGGTGTTCGGGCCGTAGAGCACGAAGAAGTTGGGGAAGCCCGGGACGACGGTGCCGAGGTAGGCGCTGGCGCCGTCCTTCCACTGCTCGTGCAGGTCCCGGCCGCCCCGGCCGGTGATCCGCATGGGCAGCAGGAACTCGGTGGCCGCGAACCCGGTGCCCAGCACGATGGTGTCGACCTCGCGCTCGGCGCCGTCGGCGGTGACGATCGAGCGCGGCCGGATCTCGGCGATGCGGTCGGTGACCACCTCGACCTGCGGCAGCTGCAGCGCCGGGTACCAGTCGTTGGACATCAGGATGCGCTTGCAGCCCATCGGGTCGGTCGGCGTCAGCTTCTCCCGCAGGGCCGGGTCGGCCACCGCCTCCCGCAGGTGCTTCCGGTACGCGGCCTTGTGCGCGAACAGCAGCCGCGGCTCGGTGTTGAAGCCGAGCGAGCGCAGCTCGTTGGAGAAGTAGTTGCCCTCGCGCGAGAGCCGCAGCAGCCCGGGCACGCGGGCGAACGCCCTCTTGGCCCGGTCCCGGTAGGCACGGTCGGGCTTGGCGAGCACGTAGGGCGCCGACCGCTGGAACACCGTCAGCGACGCCGTCCGGGGCGCGATGGCCGGCACGAACTGGATGGCGCTGGCCCCGGTGCCGAGGACGGCGACCCGCTCGCCGGTCAGGTCGTGCTCGTGGTCCCACTGCGCGGAGTGGAAGAGGGTGCCCTCGAATCGGTCCAGGCCGGGGATGGCCGGCGTGCTCGGCCGGCTGAGCTGGCCGGTCGCGGCGACGAGGACGTCGGCCTCGTGCTCGGCGCCGCCGGCGAGGGTCAGGCGCCAGACGCCGTCGTCCTCGTCGAAGGCGGCCGCCAGCACCTCGGTCCCGAACCGGATGTGCGGCAGGACGCCGAAGTCGCGGGCGACGTCGCGCAGGTACTGGTGGATCTCGGCCTGCGGGGCGAACCGCCGCGACCAGTCCGCCTTCGGCGCGAACGACAGCGAGTACAGGTGCGAGGGCACGTCGCAGGCCGCGCCGGGATAGGTGTTCTCCCGCCACACCCCGCCGACGTCGTGGCTCTTCTCGAAGAGCACCAGGTCGCTGATGCCGGCCTGCTTGAGCCGGACGGCGGCGGCGATCCCGCCGAAGCCGGTCCCGATGACGGCCACCCTGGTCATCGCATCCCCCACGCGTCGGCACTCTGCCCGATCGCCGCGGTCCCGGTGTCGTCGGTCAGGACGCCGGGCTGGTCCACGGTCATGCCGGAGCTCCTGCGGGGACGGTGACGGCGGCCTGGCCGTCCCGGAGGGACAGCCGCACGGTGCGGCCGACGTGGGTGATCGCGCCCGGAGGCAGGGCGGCCAGCGACAGCTCGGCGGCAGCGGCACGGTCGTCGGGGGCCGTCGCGGCCGCCACCCGCTCCCCGGAGGGGAGGCGGCCGACGACGAAGGCCTGCTGCGGGGCGCCGTCGCGGCCGTGCTCGACCGTCGCGGTCTCCACGGTGAGCTCCGGCCCGTCCTGCGCGGCGGTGGCGGCGTCGAGCACCGGGGGCGCGTCCGGGTGGTCCACGGCGCCGGGCTCCGGGTGGCCGACGTACCCCTCCGGGTGCGGACGGGCGCCGAGCAGGACGGAGTGCTGGTAGGAGAGGTAACCCCCGTTGGCGTGCACGAGACCCGTTGCCGCCCCGGCGCGGAGCCGCTCGACCATCGTCGCGACGGCGTGCAGCGAGTAGGTGTTGAGCGGCCCGCCGAAGGACGAGTGGCCGCCCGCGACGCTGAGGACCGCGTCGCGGTCGAGCCCCAGGTGCAGGGCGGCGAGCTTCGGCACGATCGGGAAGCAGCTGTAGACGTCGACGAGGTCGACGTCCCCGATCGCGAGGCCCGTGGCGTCCAGCGAGCGGTCCAGCGCCCGGCCCAGCGCCGCGGAGCCCGAGAACCCGGTGCGGCGCAGGGGGTCGGGCAGGTCGTCCACGCCGGCGCCGCCCCACACGTAGGTCAGCCGGTCCTCCGGGATCCCGTGCTCCCGCGCGACCCGGAGGGAGGTGACGACGACGGCCACCGCCTGGTCGACGTTGGGCATCGCGTTCATCGACAGCGGGTACGGCTCGCACACCATGCGGTTGCCGGCACCCACGGTGCCGACCTGCTCCGGGGTCAGCCCCTCGGCGTTCCAGGCGTAGGGGTTCTGCGCCGCCACCCGGCTCAGATCGGCGTACAGGCGCGCGGACCACGCCGCGCTCTCCTGCGGGGTGAGCCCGAGGTCGGCCTGCAGGCGGTTCTCGAACAGCGGGTACATCCGCGGCGGGAGGACGAGCCCAGCGGCCAGCATCTCGGCGGAACCGAGCTCGCCGAGGTCCAGCGGCGGCGGGCCGCCGGGGGCGGCGCTCCAGCCACGCTCCCGCGGGTCGACCCCCGCCTTGGCCAGCGCGTTGGCCGACGCCTGCGCCTCGCCGCCGACGACCACCGCGACGTCGCTCTCCCCCGCCCAGATCGCGGCGGCCGCCCGGTCCAGCAGCCGGGCCGGCAGGTGCCCGCCGAGCGCGGTGTTCTCGCAGGTCCGCGGGGTCGCGCCGACGCTCGCCGCCACGGAGGCGGCGAGGTCGTCGTAGGCCCAGCTCGCGGTGCGGATCGCGAAGACCGTGTCGGCGGCACGGAGGAGCTCCGGCGCGCCCGCGTCCTGCCCGGCCCGACTCAGCGCCTGCACCATCAGGTCCAGCGGCTCGCGGGCGGCGTCCACCGCGCGCTCCCGGTTGGCGCGGAGCTGCCCGACTCCGGCCAGGACGGGGGTGCGGGTCTCGTCGGGCACGGGATCTCCTGGGGTCGTCACGGGACGTCCGGCACCGCACGTCGCTGCAGGGACGTCGGGGTGAGGGCCTCGACGATGGTCAGCCAGTGCTGGAGGAACTGGCCGCGCGGGGCATCCGGCTGCAGCGCGTAGGTCAGCGCCTGGCCGCGCATCGACGTGAGCAGCACCTGGTACACCGACTCGGCGGCCGGGTGGCGGGCGACCTCCTCGCCGAACACCTCGAACGCCAGCTCCCGCAGCTGGGCACCGAGCCGCCGCTCGTGCGGCAGCAGCGCCGCCCGCAGCTCGGGGTCAGTGCGGGCCGCCGTCCACAGCTCCATGGCCGCGACGAACAGCGGCCCGTGGAACCGCTGCCAGACCAGCTCTAGCCCGAGCCGCACGCGGGCCACGGATTCGTCGGGCAGCTCGGCGGCGGCCTCCCGGACGCTGCCGCTGAACTCCTCGTAGAGGTGGTCGACGGCGGCCAGCACCAGGTCCGCCTTCGACGTGAAGTGGTGCGTCAGCGCGCCGCGGGAGACCCCAGCCCGGCGCTGCACCTCCTGCGTCGTGGTGTGCGCGTAGCCGAGCTCGACGAGCGACTCGACGGTCGCGCGGACGAGGGCGTCGCGGGTCGCCGCCCGCCGCTCCGCCTGGGTGCGGCGGAGCGGCGTGCGGCGCACCTCGACGTCGGTCAGCCCGCCACCGCCGCACGGAGGCTGCCCGCCGGCACGGCCCGCTCGAGCAGGATGGCCGGGGGCCGGAACCGCTCGCCGTAGGCGTCGGCCAGCTCGTCGGCGCGCGCCACGAAGCCGGCCACCCCGCCCTCGTACTGGTCGACGTACTGCAGCACGCCGCCGTAGAGGGGCGGGAAGCCGATGCCCATGATCGAGCCGATGTTGGCGTCCTCCACCGAGTTGAGGACCTTCTCCTCCACGCAGCGCGCGGTCTCGACGGCCATCGCGAACAGCAGCCGCTCCTGCGCGTCCCGGAAGGGCACGGCGTCGGACGACGGGAAGAGCTCCGTCAGACCGGGCCACACCCGCTTCTCCGGCTCCCAGTCGAAGAAGCCCTTCCCGGCGGACTTGCCGGTGCGCCCCTGCTCGACCAGTGCCCGCAGCACGGCGACGCCCGGGTGGTCGTCCGTGGCGCCGGCCTTCGCCGCCTCGTCCCGGATCTTCAGCGGCAGGGTCAGCGTGACCTCGTCCAGCAGCGTGAGCGGCCCCGCCGGGAAGCCCGCCTGCAGGGCGGCCCGTTCGACGCTCATCGGCGCCAGGCCCTCGGCCAGCAGGGCGGCGCCCTCCATGACGAGCGTGCCGAACACCCGGCTGGTGAAGAAGCCGCGGCTGTCCTGGACGACGATCGGCGTCTTGCCGATCTGCCGGACGACGTCGTAGGCACGGGCGAGCGCCTCGTCGGAGGTGCGCTCCCCCACGATCAGCTCGACCAGCGGCATCTTGTCCACGGGCGAGAAGAAGTGCATGCCCACGACGTCGGCCGGCCGCGAGACGCCCTCGGCGAGACCGGTGATGGGCAGGGTCGACGTGTTCGACGCCAGCAGGGCGTCCGGGAGCGCGTTCGCCTCCGCCTCGCTGAGCACCCGGTGCTTGAGCGCCTGGTCCTCGAAGACCGCCTCGACGATCACGTCGCAGCCGGCCAGGTCGGCGGCGTCGCCGGTGGGCGTGATGCGGGCCAGGAACGCGTCGGCCTTCTCCTGCGTCATGCGGCCGCGCGAGACCTGCTTGCCGACGAGGCTCGCGACGTGCGCCTTGCCCTTCTCGGCCGCCTCGACGGTGACGTCCTTGAGCACGACGTCGACGCCGACCTTCGCGAACGCGTGTGCGATGCCGGCACCCATCATCCCGGCGCCGAGCACGCCGACCTTGGCCGCCGTGTACTGCTCCGGGCCGGACGGCCGCGAGCCACCGCCGTTGATCCGGTTCAGGTCGAACCACAGCGCCTGGATCATGTTGGTCGAGATCTGGCCGACGACGAGGTCGACGAAGTAGCGGCCTTCGACGGTGAACGCCGTGTCGACGTCGACCTGCAGGCTCTCCACCGCCGCCGACAGGATCGCGTACGGCGCCGGGTAGGGCGCGCCCTTGAGCTGCTTGGTCAGGTTCGCCGGGAACGCGGGCAGGCTCGACGCGAGCGACGGCGTGGACGGGGTGCCACCGGGCACCTTGTAGCCCTTGACGTCGTAGGGCTGCTGCGCGCTCTCGTTCGCGAGCACCCACTGCTTCGCCTTGGCGAGCAGCTCGTCCCGGTCGGCCGCGGTCTCGTGCACCAGCCCGAGCTCCATCGCCTTCTCGGGGCGGATCTGCTGGCCCTGGAGCAGCAGTTCGAGCAGCGCCGTCGTCAGGCCGAGCAGCCGCACCGAGCGGACGATCCCGCCACCGCCGGGCAGCAGGCCGAGGGTGACCTCCGGGAAGCCGAGCTTGACCTTCGGGTCGCCGAGGACGACGCGGTGGTGGGTGGCCAGGGCGATCTCCAGGCCACCACCGAGGGCGGCGCCGTTGATCGCGGAGGCGACCGGGACGCCGAGCGTCTCCAGCCGGCGCAGCTGGCTCTTCACCAGCGTCACCTGGGCGAGGACCTGGTCGCGGGTCTCGGGCGTGGCCTGGATCAGGCTGCCGAGGTTGCCGCCCGCGAAGAAGGTCTTCTTCGCGCTGGTCAGGACGACGCCGCGGATCGATTCCTTCTCGGCTTCGAGCCGGTCGATCGTCTCGCCCATCGACCGCACGTACGCGTCGTTCATGGTGTTCGCCGACGACGAGGGGTCGTCGAGGGTGAGGACGACGACGCCGTCGGCGTCCTGCTCCCAGCGGATGGTGCTGTCAGACATTCGGGGGTGCTCCTCAGACTCGCTCGACGACGGTGGCGATGCCCATGCCGCCGCCGACGCACAGGGTGGCCAGGCCGTAGCGCAGGTCGCGCCGCTCGAGCTCGTCGACGAGCGAGCCCAGGATCATGGCGCCGGTCGCGCCCAGCGGGTGGCCCATCGAGATGGCCCCGCCGTTGACGTTCACCTGCTCGTGGTCGAAGCCGGTGTCGGCCATGAACCGCAGGACGACGGCGGCGAAGGCCTCGTTCATCTCGACCAGGTCGATGTCGTCGACGGTGAGCCCGGCCTTGGCCAGCGCCTTGTGCGTCGCCGGCGCGGGGCCGGTCAGCATGATGACCGGGTCGGCCCCGGACACGGCGGTGCTCACGATGCGGGCCCGCGGGGTCAGCCCGTTTCGGCTGCCCGCCTCCTCGGTGCCCACGACGACCAGCGCGGCGCCGTCGACGATGCCGCTGGAGTTGCCGGCCGTGTGCACGTGGTCGATCCGCTCGACCCAGTGGTACTTGTTCAGCGCGACGGCGTCGAAGCCGCCCATGTCGCCGATACCGGCGAACGCCGAGGGCAGGCCGGCCAGCGACTCGACCGTGGTACCCGGGCGGACGAGCTCGTCGGTGTCGAGGACGACGGTGCCGTTCTTGTCGGTCACCGGGACGACGGAGCGCTCGAAGTAGCCGTTCGACCAGGCCTTCGCGGCGCGGGCGTGCGACTCGGCGGCGTACGCGTCGACGTCCTCACGGCTCCAGCCGGCCAGCGTCGCGATCAGGTCGGCACCGATGCCCTGCGGCACGAAGCCGGTGCGCGCGGCGGTCTCGGGGTCCATGGGCCACGCGCCGCCGTCCGAACCCATGGGGACGCGGGACATCGACTCGACGCCGCCGGCGAACACCAGGTCCTCGAAACCGGAGCGCACCTTCTGCGCGGCCAGGTTCACGGCCTCGAGCCCGCTGGCGCAGAAGCGGTTGATCTGCACGCCGGCCACGGTGTCGGGGAGGCCCGCGGCCAGCGCCGCCGTCCGTGCGATGACCGCGCCCTGCTCGCCGACGGGCGAGACGACGCCCAGGACGATGTCGTCGACCAGCGCGGGGTCGAGGCCGGGGTTGCGGTCGCGGACCGCGTCGATCAGGCCGGTGGTCAGGCTGATCGGCTTGACCGAGTGCAGCCCTCCGGTCTTCTTGCCCTTGCCGCGCGGGGTGCGCACGGCGTCGTAGATGAACGCCTCGGCGGTCATGCGGGTCCTCTCGGGATGGTCCGGAAGGGCCAAAGTGGCCACTTTGGCCCCTGGGGGGCGGGGTCAGACGCCGAGGGAACGGCCGACGATCTCCTTCATGATCTCGGTCGTCCCGCCGTAGATGGTCTGGATGCGGCTGTCGATGAACGCCTTGGCGACCGGGTACTCGAGCATGTAGCCGTAGCCGCCGTGCAGCTGCAGGCACCGGTCGACGACGCGCTTCTGCAGCTCCGTCGTCCACCACTTCGCCATGGCGGCGTCCTCGGCGGTGAACCGGCGGGCGTTGTGCTCGAGGATCGCCTTCTCCAGGAAGGTCTCGGCGATCGTGACCTCGGTGTGCATCTCGGCCAGCTCGAACCGGGTGTTCTGGAACTTCCCGATCGGCTTCCCGAACGCGGTGCGCTCCTTGCAGTACTCGACGGTCAGGTCGAGCACGATCCGGGCGGAGGCGACGGCGCCCGCGGCGATGGACAGCCGCTCCTGCGGGAGGTTCTCCATCAGGTGGAAGAAGCCGTGCCCCTCGGTGCCCAGCAGGTTGGCCGCGGGCACCCGGACGTCCTCGAAGAACAGCTCGGCGGTGTCCTGGGCCTTGAGGCCCACCTTGTCGAGGTTGCGCCCGCGCTGGAAGCCCGGCATGCCCCGCTCGACGACCAGCAGCGAGAACCCCCGCGCCCCGGCCTCGGGATCGGTGCGGGCGACGACGATGACCAGATCGGCGTTGATGCCGTTGGTGATGAAGGTCTTCGAGCCGTTGAGCACCCACTCGTCGCCGTCCCGGCGGGCCGTCGTCCGCAGGCCCTGCAGGTCGGAACCGGCGCCCGGCTCGGTCATGGCGATGGCGGTGATGATCTCGCCGCTCACCAGGCCGGGCAGCCAGCGCTGCTTCTGCTCGTCGGTGGTGAGCCCGATCAGGTACGGGGCGACGACGTCGTTCTGCAGCGTGAAGCCCAGGCCGCTGGCGCCCACCCGGCTGATCTCCGCGGACAGGATGGCGTTGTAGCGGAAGTCGGAGACCCCGCCGCCGCCGTACTCCTCGGGGACGTCCATGCCGAACAGGCCGTGCTCGCCGGCCTTGAGCCAGACCGAGCGGTCGACGACGCCGGCGTCCTCCCAGGCCGCGTGGTGCGGGACGACCTCCTTGGCCAGGAAGTCGCGCAGCATCGCGCGGAACGCCTCGTGGTCGGCCTCGTAGAGCGCGGACTGCACAGGAACCCTCCGGGGAGCGTGATCGTTTGGGGCGCCAGAACTGCCAGAAAGCTCAACATACAGACCATCCGTTCTGTATGTTCGCGATCCAGGTCACAGCGTCGTGCCCATCGACAGGAGCCCACCCGATGCAGGAGTACTCCAGCCCCACCGCCTTCGAGATCCCCTCCACCGCCGCCCTCCCGGACGCGGTCACCGAGCACGCCACCTCGACACCGGACCACGTCGCGCTCAGCCGGAACGTCGGCGGCGGCTGGGAGCCGGTGACGAGCCGCCAGTTCGCCGAGCAGGTGTCCGCCCTCGCCCGCGGCATGGTCGCCGCCGGGGTCCAGGCCGGTGACCGCGTCGGCATCCTGAGCAAGACCCGCTACGAGTGGACGCTCGCCGACTACGCGATCTGGACGGCCGGCGGCGTCGCCGTCCCCATCTACGAGACCTCCTCGGCCGAGCAGGCGCAGTGGATCCTCTCCGACTCCGGAGCCGTCGCGGTGGTCGTCGAGACCGCGGCGCACCAGGCCCTGGTGGAGTCGGTGCGGGACGGGCTGCCCGGCCTGCGCGACGTCTGGCAGATCGACGCCGGCGACCTCGAGGACGTCGCGGCGCGTGGTGCGGACGTGCCCGCCGAGCAGCTGGCCGAGCGCCGGGCCACCCTCTCCGCCGGGTCGCTGGCGACGATCATCTACACGTCCGGCACCACCGGCCGGCCCAAGGGGTGCGAGCTCACCCACGGCAACCTGCTCTACGTCGCGGAACTGGCGCCCACCGTCATCCCCGCCATGCGTGCCGAGGACGCGAGCTCGCTGCTGTTCCTCCCCCTGGCCCACGTCTTCGCGCGGATCATCGAGGTCAGCTGCATCCAGAACGGCGCCCGCCTGGGCCACACCGGCGACCTCGCGCAGCTGCTGGCGGATCTGGGCACCTTCCAGCCGACGTTCCTCGTCGCGGTGCCGCGGGTGTTCGAGAAGGTCTACAACGGCGCCCGGCAGAAGGCCCACGCCGGTGGCAAGGGCGCCATCTTCGACCGTGCGGAACGGGTCGCGGTCGCCTGGTCGAAGGCCCAGGACACCGGCGGCGCCGGGCTCGGCCTCAACCTGCAGCACAAGCTGTTCGACGCGCTCGTCTACGGCAAGCTCCGCGCGGCGATGGGCGGCAAGGTCGAGTACGCGCTCTCCGGGGGCGCCCCGCTGGGCGAGCGCCTGGGCCACTTCTTCCGCGGGATCGGCGTGACGATCCTCGAGGGCTACGGCCTGACCGAGACCACCGGACCGGCCACCGTGAGCGGCCCCGCCGCGCTCAAGGTCGGGACCGTGGGCCGACCGGCGCCCGGCTCCGCGGTGCGCATCGCCGAGTTCGGCGAGATCCAGGTCCGCGGGCCGCAGGTGTTCACCGGCTACTGGAACAACCCGGCGGCCACCGCCGAGACCATGCGCGACGGCTGGTTCGCCACCGGGGACATCGGCGAGATCGACGCCGAGGGCTACGTGACCATCACCGGCCGGATCAAGGAGCTGATCGTCACCTCGGGCGGCAAGAACGTCTCCCCCGCCGTCCTCGAGGACAAGATCCGGGCCCACCCGCTGGTCAGCCAGTGCATGGTCGTCGGCGACAACCGGCCCTTCATCGGCTGCCTGATCACCCTCGACGTCGAGGCGCTGCCCGGCTGGCTGGAGAGCAAGGGCCGCCCGTCCGACACCCCGATGACCGACCTGGTCCACGACCCGGAGGTGCTGGCCGAGATCCAGGCCGCCGTCGACGCGGCGAACAAGCAGGTGTCCCGGGCGGAGTCCATCAAGTCCTTCGAGATCCTGCCCGTCGAGTGGACCGTGGAGGGTGGCCAGCTGACGCCGTCGCTGAAGCTGAAGCGGTCGGTGGTCATGAAGGAGTTCGCCGACGAGGTGGAGAAGATCTACGCGGGCTGAGTCGCGAGGTGCCCGTGTGACGGGTGCGGTGGACACGTGACCGGCGGTGCTGGCGTGACGGGCGTGCGACTCGGACTCTGAGAGGC
Source organism: Blastococcus sp. SYSU D00922 (assembly GCF_054050495.1). NCBI lineage: Bacteria > Bacillati > Actinomycetota > Actinomycetes > Geodermatophilales > Geodermatophilaceae > Blastococcus > Blastococcus sp. SYSU D00922. The sequence continues at coordinate 71,423 of NZ_JBJGZL010000006.1, read as the reverse complement.
ATGACCAGCGTCTACGCGTACGGAACGGCTCACGCGGTGGTGATGGTCGGCTCCTTCGGCGCCGAAGGTCTCAAGCCGCGGCAGATCGGCCCGGCGCACGCCACGATCGGCCGGGTCAGCGGGCAGAGCCGCAAGGCGCTGTGCGGCGCCTACGTCTCCATCGACGAGCAGCAGCCCTGGCCGCCGGAGGGGTACGACGAGCAGCAGCTGTGCGAGAGCTGCGCGGAGCTCGCCGCCCTCTGACCCGCGACTGTCGGGTTGTCGTCGCCATTCCTCGCGGATGACGACATCAGCCCGACACCCGACGGGGCCTCAGCCGCCGGCGACCGACGGCAGCACCTGCACCTCGGCGCCGTCCGGGACGGGGGTGGCCAGGCCGCCCTGGAACCGGACGTCGTCCCCGTCGACGTAGACGTTGACGAACCGCCGCACCTGGCCGGTCTCGTCCCGGATCCGGCGGCAGAGCATCGGGTGCTGCGCGGCGAGCGCGTCCAGCACGTCCGCCAGCGTGGTCCCCGGCGGGTCGACGTCCAGGTGCTTGGCACCCCCGGCGAGCGACGCGAGCACGCCGGGCAGCACCACCTGCACGCTCACGGCACCCGCGCGGCGCGGACGGTGAGGACGTCGGGCAGGTGGTCGGCGACCAGCGTGAAGGTCTCGCCCTCGTCCGCGCTCGCGTAGACGCAGCCGTCCCGCGTCCCGAAGTAGATGCCGGTGCTCCCGTGCTCGTCGGCGCAGAAGGCGTCGCGCATGACGGCGCTCCAGTTGCCGTCGGGCAGGCCGTTGCCGAGCTCGATCCACGTCCCACCGGCGTCGCGGGTGCGGTGCACCCGGAGCCGGCCGCCCGGCGGCACGCGCTGCATGTCGGCCACCAGCGGGATCACCCACGCCGTGCCCGGGGTGTGCGGCGAGGAGACGATCGGGAAGCCGAAGTCCGCGGGCAGCCCCTCGGCGATCGACGTCCAGGACCCGCCCGCGTCGTCGGTGCGGAAGACGCCGAAGTGGTTCTGCGCGTACAGCCGGTCCGGACCGGACGCGTCGACGGCGACCTTGTGCACGCACTGGCCGTACTCGGGCAGCTCGTCCGGCAGGAAGGTCGCCGTGATGCCCCGGTTGCGCGGCTCCCACGCCGCCCCGCCGTCCTCGCTGACGTAGACCCCGCCGGTGCTCATGGCGACCGTCACCCGGTCCGAGGCGGGGTCGGGCAGGACGGTGTGCACCGCCCCTCCCCCGCCGCCGGGCTCCCAGGTCTTGCGGTGCGGGTGGTCCCAGAGGCCGCGCACCAGCTCGAACGAGCAGCCGCCGTCGCTGCTGCGCCACAGCGAGTGCGGCTCGCACCCGGCCCAGACGACGTCGGGGCGCTCGGCGGTGTCCGGCCGCAGCTGCCAGACCCGGGCCAGCGCGGCCTCCTCGCCATCCGGGAAGCGGATCGCGCCGTGGTCGGTCTCCTGCCAGGTGGCGCCGACGTCGTCGCTCCACATGACGGTGGGACCCCAGTGCCCGTACTGGATGCCGGCCAGCACGCGCGGCTGCGCGCGGCGGGTGTCGATCGAGACGGCGGCGACCTCCTGCGCGAGCAGGTGCGGTTCGCTCAGCGTCCAGGTGCGCCGGTCGTCGTCACTGCGGGCGAGCCACAGCCCCTTGCGCGTACCGATGGCCAGCAGGTCTGTCATGACGCCCTCCGGGGTCGACGGATCGACGTGAGGGCGACCGTAGGACCGCGGACGGCCTCACGGGAGGTCTGACCGTGCGGGGCGCCGGAACTCAGCGGCGGGTGGCGCCGCCACCTCCGGGCTGCTCGGGCTGCGCGACGTCGGGCCGCGGGTGGGTCTGCCCGTCGTGCGTCAGGTCGGGGGCGATCTTCTCGGCCCGGGCCCGCAGCCGCTCGGCCTCCGACGCCTCCTCACCGGCCCGCTGGGCGCGCTCGCGCGCCTCCTGCTCGGCCAGGCGGGTGCGCTCCTCCACCTCGGCCCGCTCACGCCGGGCGCGGGCGGCCTGCTCCTCGGCGAGCGCCTGCTCCTTCTCCGCCCGGGCGGCACGCACCTGCGACTCCTGAAGGTGCTCGCGCGCCTGCTCGCGCTGGCGCAGCTTGGCCACGCGGGACCGCTTGGCGAGCGCCAGTGCCAGCAGCACCAGGAGAACGACGGCGACCGCGACGATCAGGACGATGAGCCACGTGTCCATGGGGACCCCCTCCTCGGAACCACGGATCTTGTGCCCGTGGGCCGGAGAGGGGAAACGCCGCGGTCAGCTCACTTCAGCGCGCTGCCGGCCTGCCACTCCTCCCACGGGATGGTCCAGTCGTAGATGTCCGAGCGGAGGGTGCCCGCGCTCGAGCCGCGGATCTCGACGACGTCGCCGGGCTGGGAGAAGTTGAAGAACCAGGCCGCCCGGTCGGTCGACAGGTTGATGCACCCGTGCGACACGTTGCTGTTGCCCTGCTGGGCGACCGACCACGGGGCGGCGTGCACGAACTCGCCGCTGTCGGAGATCCGGACGGCGTACTCGACGGGAGTCCGGTAGCCCTCCGGGGAGTCGACCGGCACGCCGTAGGTGCTCGAGTCCATGATCCGGTCGCGGTTGAGCTCGGTGACGACGTGCGCACCGTTGTAGCTGGGGTTGTCCGGGCTGCCGGCGCTCATCGGCCAGGTCTGCACGAGCTGGTCGTTGTCGTAGACCTCCATCGTGTGCGTGGAGGCGTCGGCGATGGACACGTGCTTCTCGCCGATGGTGAAGGACACCGTCCGGTTCTTCTCGCCCCAGACGCCCTCGCCGAAGTCGATCCCGTACAGGTTGGCGTCGAGGCGGACCTCGGTGTGCGCCGGCCAGTACTGCGAGGGCCGGAAGTGCACCTCCGTGTCGCTGAACCAGTTCCAGACGCCGTCGGTCGCCGGGGTGCTGGTCACCACGAGGTGGCTCTCGACGGCGGCCTTGTCGACGACCGGGTCGTCGAAGTAGACGCGGATGGGCATCCCGACGCCGACGGTCATGCCGTCGAGCGGGCCGATGCCGGGCGTCGAGAGGGTCGCGGGGGTGACGGTCGTGAAGGTCGACGTCGCCGTCGCCTCCTCGTCGTCCTCGTTCACCGCGGTGGCGGTCAGGGTGTACTGCGTGCCGTAGGCCAGCGGCTCCGCGGGCGCCCAGACGGCGGTGTCGGCGCCGTCCTCCTGCTGCACCTCGCCGGTGACCTGCGCACCGCCGGCGTCGACGAGGGTCACCTCGTCGAGCTCCCCCTCGGGGACCGAGATCTCCAGCGGTGTCACGGGCGAGACGTCCGCCGAGCCGTCCGCCAGCGCCAGCGACACCTCGGGCGCCGGGACGGCGGCAGCCGTCTCCTCCGACGAGCCGCGCGGGTCGTCGTCCCCACCGCTGCACCCCGCCAGGAAGATCATCGCTCCCGCGGTGATCACGGCTGCTGTCCTGCGCACCCTGCCCCGTCCTCTCCCCTGGGACCACGGACCGGTCGAGCCCGGTCCGTGCACCTGTGGTCCAGTGTCCACACCCGGGCAAACGAGCCGATCGAGGCGAGCGTCACGCCGGGGGCCCGGAAACGGCCCGGACGGCGCTGGTATCGTTCTCCCTCGTCGCCCGACAACCGGGGCGACACGCGCCATTAGCTCAATTGGCAGAGCAGCTGACTCTTAATCAGCGGGTTCGGGGTTCGAGTCCCTGATGGCGCACCACGGAGAACGGCCCGGTCCCTGAGGACCGGGCCGTTTCTCGTCCGCCGGGTGCCGCTGTGCCCGGTCGGCGGGAAAGGGTCGCCTAACCTGTGCCGGTGGCCCTGGGGACGACAGCGATCGAGCAGCCCCGGTCCCGCGTCACGGATCCCGCCGTTCCGCCCTGGGGCGCGGTGGAGCTGCTCCCGCCGCTGCTCCTCCTCGTGCTGGGCACCGTGCTGCTGCTGCCGGGGCACGGGCTCTGGTACGACGAGCTCTTCACCGCCGAGGTGAGCCGGCTCCCGCTGCGCGAGATCCTCGCCGCGGTCGTGGAGGGACGGGGCACGACCAGCTACCTCGCCGACGTGCCGCCGTCCTACAACGCGCCCTACTACGTGGTGGTGCACGCCTGGATGGCGCTCCCGGGCCTGGGCGGCGACACCTCGCTGCGGGTGCTGTCCCTCCTCGCCACGGCCGGCGGGATCGCCCTGATCACGCGAGCCATCACGCGGCTCGCCGGCCGGGCCACCGGCGTCCTGGCAGGGCTGATCCTCGCCGGCAGCCCCCTCCTGCTGGTGCAGTCGGTCGAGGCGCGCAGCTACGGCCTGGCCGTCCTCGCCACCGGTGGCGCCGTCCTCGGGCTGGCCCGCTGGCTCCAGGAGCCGCCGCGCGGCCTGGTCCTCCTGGGGCTGGCAGGTGCCGGCATGGGGCTGGCGCACTGGTACGCCGTCACCACGCTCGCCGGTCTGGTCGTGGCCGCCGTCGTGCTGCGTGGCCGGCGCGCCCTGCCCGTGGTGCTGGTCGGCGCGGTGGCCGCCCTCCCCGCCGCCGCGCTGGTCGGGGTGAATCTGCTCAGCGGGAACGGCGGCCGGAACGCCGACCACCTGCGCAGCACCGGCGGCCGGCTGGCCGGCCTGGCCGTGGAGGCCTGGGCGGGCGGGCACTTCCTGCTGCTCGCCGTCGTCCTGGGCCTGGGCGTGGTCGGCGCGGTCCGCGCGGCCGGCGTCCGGGTGGTCGCCCTGTGCTGGACGGTCGTGCCGCTCCTCCTGCTGACCGCCGCGGAGCTCATCCGCCCGGTCTACTCCTCCCGCTACCTGCTCACCGGGCTCCTGGGCCTGGGCGTGCTGGCGGCCGCCGGGGCCCTGGCGATGCCACGCGTCGCCCGACTGCCGGCCGCAGCACTGGTGCTGGTCTGCACCCTGCTGGCGAGCGCACCGCTGGCCGACCGGAATCCCCGGGAGCGGTCCGACGACGTCGTCCGGGCGCTCGCCGAGCTGCAGCGGCCCGGCGAGCCGGTCGTCGCCGCCGACCGGCGCTCGGCCACCGGGCTCGACCACTACGTCCGGGTCCTGGCCCCGCGGCTGCGGCCCGACGTGGTCCTGCCGCCCGAGGACGCCCCTGCCGGCGAGAGCCGGGTGTGGCTGGTCCGCCGGGTCTTCGACGGGGTCCCGGTGGCCACGGACGACGACGCGGTCCTCCGGGCGGCCGGCCTGCGCCTGACCGAGGAGCGCGACTTCCCCGGCAGCCGCACCTCCCTCGTCCTGCAGCGCTGGGAGCGCTGAACGGGCTCAGCCGCGGGTGCGAGCGGCCCAGGCGAGCGAACGCGCCGACTGCCGGACGCGCGCGACGGTGGTCCAGGCCGACCTCCCGGACGGCCGGGGATCCCGGTGGACCGGCAGGCTCGCCACCGGGACGCCCGCGCGCGCCACGCCGAGCACCACGCTCGGTGCGTCCTCCGTGGTCATCGCGGTCAGCACCGCGGCGCGCACCCGGGCGTCCATCGCGAAGAACGCCCCGGCATCGGGCGGGAGGCCGGTGAGCCGGGCGGCCACCCGCCGGTGCAGCGTCCCCGTGAGACGGCGGGCCGGGGACTCGTAGGCCCCCCGCCGCCCGGCGAACACCGCGCCGACGTCCCCCGCGGACAGCCGGTCGAGCAGCAGCGGGACCGCCTCCGGCGGGTCCTGGAGGTCGGCGTCCAGGCAGACCCACGCGTCGGCGCCGGCCTCGTCGGCCAGCCCCCGGGCGAGGGCGGCGTGCTGCCCTCCGTTCACGGGCAGGTCGGTGACGGCGATCCGGGGATCGGCGGCGGCCAGCGCGCCGGCGACGGCCGAGCTGTCGTCCGGCGAGGCGTCGACGACCAGCCGCAGCCGCCACGTCCGGTCCGCCAGCGCGGCCGCCAGCCGCTCCGCCAGGGGCCCCAGGGTGGACGCGTTGCCGTACACGGGCACCACGACCGCCACCCGCCGCGTCACGTCGCCGCCCAGGTCCGGGCGAGCCCCTCGGCCAGGTCGACCGAGGGCTCCCACCCGAGCAGCCGCCGGGCGGCGGACGGGTCGGCGACCCAGTCGGCGGTGTCCCAGTCCCGGCCGGGGTGGGCGCCCGCAGCGGTGGCGATCCGCCGGCCGGTCACGCGCTCGGCGGTCGCCACCAGCTCCTCGGTGCTGGTCTGGATCCCCGTGCCGATGTTGAGGACGGTGCCGCCGGGCAGCGTCTCCTCGACCGCCGCGCGCACACAGGCATCCACGACGTCGCCGACCCACACCCAGTCACGGCGGCTGATGCGCGGCGGCAGCGGCACGGTTCCCCCGTGCCGTGCGGCGGCGAGCACGACCGGGACCAACCGCGTGGGGTGGTCACCCGGCCCGTACACCTGGAAGGCGCGCAGCACGGCGGCCCGCACACCGCGCTCGGCCGCCGCCGCCTGCAGCAGCAGCGAGCCGGCGGCCTTGGTGGCCCCGAAGAACCCGCGGGGGCGCAGCGCGGCGTCCTCATCCAGCGGACGTGGTGCGGCGGCGTACTCGGTGGAGGACCCGAGCCGCACGACGGCGTGGCACCGGTCGGGCAGCGCGTCCACCAGCCACGGGCTGGTGTTGACCTGGACGGTCGCGGCCCGCTCGGCTGCCGTGGCCTTGGCCCGGCCCGCCGCCAGGGAGAAGACGACGTCCGGGTCGGCCGCCCGCACGGCCCGGGTCGCGGCCTCCGGATCGGCGAGGTCGACCTCCGCCCGCGTGAGGCCGACGACGTCCCAGCCGTCGGTGCGCAGCCGGGACACCAGGTGCCGGCCGACGAAACCGCCGGCTCCCGTGACCAGGGCCTTCACGCCGGCCGGACCGCCGGCTCCAGGACGCGGGCCGGCGGCACCGCGGCAGCCCCGGTGACCGCCGCGACGAACCGCGCCCGGCGGTCGGCCACCTCGGCGGGGTCCGCATCGCGCATCCGCCCGACGCCGGCCAGCAGGCGGGGCACCTCGGTGAACGGGTCCCGGCCGGCCATGTCCGCGGTGAACGACCGGCGCAGGAAGGTGAAGTCGGCGCCCAGGCGGACCAGTTCCGCCGCCAGCAGCCCCGCGGCCACGGGGAAACCGCGGCCGAGCAGGGTGAGGCCGCCGACGCCGAACGGGACGTCCACCTCGTCGCGCACAGCGTCCACGGTCCCGTCGACGAGCGGCCGGAACAGCTGGTCGGAGCCCCGGTCGATGCGCAGGTCGTTGAGCCCGACGTAGATGCGCGACAGCGGCCGCCGGGCGAACTCCGCGGCGCGGTCGACGGCGTCCTGGGTCTCGATCAGGATCCCGACCCCGCAGCGCCCCGCGACCAGATCGAGCGTGCGGTCGACCTCCTCGGTCGTGCGCACCATCGGCAGCAGCACCTCGTCCGCGCCCAGCGCGACCGCGGCGTCGAGCTCGTCTGCGGTCCACGGACCGAACCCGTTGACCCGGCAGATCAGCCGGCCGTCGGTCGCGGCGCGCATGCGTGCCAGGTCCTCGGGCGTGTCCTCGTTGATCTGGGTGTTCTCCCCCAGCTGCCGACGGGCCTTGCCGCGGCGCTCCCAGTCGACGACGATCCCGGCCGCTCCGGCGGCGACCACGTCGCGCCCCCAGCCGGGGTCGACCGTGAAGAGGAAGAGGTCCACGGCGCGAAGCTTAGGCTGTCCTAACGTCCCCGCTCGACCGGGTCCCGGGACGGCGCGTCGCTCAGAGCGACGGCTGGAGAGGTGCCGCCGCCGGCTCCCCGACCGGGAAGGCCAGCGCGGTGCCGCGCACGACCACCGCCACGTCGTCCCCGACCGCGGGCAGGTCCGAGCCGTCGACCCGCGCGCTGACCGCGCCACCGTCGGGCAGGACCAGCCACACCCGCGAGTCGTGGCCGTAGAAGTCGACGCTGCGCACCCGCGCCACGACCGCGTCGGGCCGGGGCGGGGCCAGCCGGAGCTGTTCCGGGCGGAGCAGCACCCGTGCCCGACCGTCGGGGACGTCGCCGTCGCACCGGACCGCGCCCAGCCCGCACTGCGCGACCCCGGCGTGCACCTCGGCGTCGAGCACGACCGCCTCGCCGACGAAGGTGGCGACGTCGAGGTCGCGGGGGCTGCGGTAGAGCGTGCGGGGGTCGGTGAGCTGCACCAGCCGGCCGCCGCGGAGCACCGCCACCTGGTCGGCCATGGACAGCGCCTCGGCTTGGTCGTGGGTGACCAGCACCGCGGTGGCGCCGGTCGCGGCCAGCGCGGCGGAGACCGCGCTCCGGGTCTCCTCGCGCAGGCCGGCGTCCAGGGACGAGAACGGCTCGTCGAGCAGCACCAGGGACGGCGCCGGGGCCAGCGCGCGGGCCAGCGCCACCCGCTGCTGCTGGCCACCGGAGAGCTGGTGCGGCGGGCGGTCGGCGAGCGCGGCGTCGAGCCCGACGAGCTGCAGCAGCTCGCGCACCCGGGCGCCGTTCCGCCGCTCCCGGCGGGGCAGCCCGAAGCTGATGTTGCCGGCCACGGTCAGGTGCGGGAACAGCCCGCCCTCCTGCGGGACGAAGCCGATGCCGCGCCGGCGCGCGGCGACGCCGCGCCCCTCCCCCGCCACCACCCGGTCGCCGAGGGCCACGGTCCCGGAGTCGGGGTCGTCGAAGCCGGCGATGAGGCGCAGCAGCGTCGTCTTGCCGCAGCCGGAGGGGCCGAGCAACGCCGTGAAGCTGCCCTGCGGCACGTGCAGGTCCACCCCGGTGAGGACCGGGGTGGTGCCGAAGGCCTTGGTCAGCGCCTTCACCGTCAGGGAGCTCATGTGGTCAGACCTCGTCGGGCGTCACGGGACAGCAGGACGGTAGCGGGCGCCGACAGCAGCACCATGATCACCGCGTAGGGAGCGGCCGCGCCGTACTCCAGCGCACTGCTCGCCGACCAGAACGCGGTGGCCAGCGTCGTCGTTCCGGTGGGCGCCAGCAGCAGCGTCGCGGTCAGCTCCGTGACGACGGCCAGGAACACCAGCGCGGCACCGGCGCCGATGCCGGGCGCCAGCAGCGGCAGGGTCACCCGGCGCAGCCGGTCGGGCGCCGACGAGCCCAGGGACGACGCCACGTCGTCGTACAGCGGCGGCGACTGCTCGACCGCCGACCGGACGGTGACGATCGCCCGCGGCAGGAACAGGATCGCGTAAGCGGCCAGCAGCACCGGCACCGTCTGGTAGAGCCAGGGCGTGACCCGGATGCTGAGGGTCACCAGGGCCAGGGCCACGACGATGCCGGGCACCGAGCTGCCGAGGTAGGTGCTGCGCTCGAGCAGGGTCGAGATGCGGCCGCGGGCACGCACGGCGAGCCAGCCGGTCGGCAGCGCCATCGCGACGGTGACGACGGCGGCGGCGCTCGCCAGCGCGAGCGTCGTCCCGGTCGTGGTGGTGAGCGCGGCCCAGTCGACCGACGCGGACGCGCCGGAGGTGAGCCAGTAGCCGAGGCTGGCCAACGGCACGACCACGGCCAGCCCGACCAGCGCGGCGAGGGCCAGCAGCGCCGGCGCGGTCAGGCCGCCCAGGGCCACCGGCCGGACCGGGCGCACGGCGCCACGGCCGGTGCGGGCGTAGCCCCGCCGCCCGCGCAGCCGGATCTCGGCCACCAGCAGCACGAGGCAGAGCACCACGAGGACGCCCGCCAGCATCGTGGCGCCCGGCCCGTTGAACGTGGCCCGGTACTGGTCGTAGATCGCGGTCGTGAAGGTCGGGTAGCGCAGCATCTGCAGGGCGCCGAACTCCGCGAGGAGGTGCAGCGCGACCAGCAGGCCTCCGCCGAGCAGCGCCACGCGCAGCTGCGGCAGCTGCACGCGGCGGAACACCGACCAGCTCGACAGACCCAGCCCGCGGGCGGTCTCCTCCAGCGCCGGGTCGAGCCCGCGGAAGGCCGCGACGACCGGCAGGTAGACGAACGGGAAGTACGAGAGGGTCACGACCAGCAGCGCGCCCCAGTAGGTGTCCAGGCCGGGCAGCAGCGAGATCCAGGCGTAGCTGTTCACGAACGCCGGCACCGCGAGCGGGGCGACCAGCAGCACGTGCCAGATCCGCCGGCCCGGCACCGACGAGCGCTCGACCAGCCAGGCCGCGCCCACGCCCAGCACCGCGCAGCAGAGCACCGTGCCCAGCACCAGCCGGGCGGTGTTCCACAGCAGCTCACCCACCCGCGGCCGGAACACCAGCTCGCGGACGCCGTCCCAGCCCAGGTCGACCGTGTACCAGGCGATGTAGCCCAGCGGCAGCAGCGCCAGGGCAGCCACGCCGACGGCCAGCGCCAGCGTGACCGGCGACCGGCGGAGCCGCCGGGACGGTGACGCGGACGGCCGCGAGCCCCGGGCCGCCGGGACGACCGGCGCCCCGGGGCCCGGGACGGGGAGAGTGGGTGTGGTCAGAGCAGCCCCACTTCCTGCATGAGCTCGGTGACCTGCGGGGCGTTCAGCGAGCCGGGGTCGACGGTGGGCGGCTGCAGGTCGGCCAGCGGCGGCAGCACGCCGGCCGAGGGCACCCCGACGCCCACCGAGTACTCGAGGGCGCTGCTGTCGGCCAGCCGCTCCTGCGCCTCGGGGCTGGTCAGCCACTCGACGAGCCGCTGCGCGTCGTCCTCCTGGTCGGAGGACGCGAGCACCCCGGCGCCGGAGATGCTGACGAACGCGCCCGGGTCCTGGTTGCGGAACCAGTGGAGCCTCGCGTCGTCGCCCACGAGACCGTTCTCGGCCTGGTCGCGGAACCAGTAGTAGTGGTACGTGATGCCGACGGGCACCTCGCCCTCGTCGACGGCCTTCATGACCGCGGTGTTGCTGGCGTAGATCTCGGCGTTGCGCTCCAGCCCGGTGAGCCACTCGCGGGTGGCGTCCTCGCCCTCGAGCGCGAGGACGGCGCTGACGATCGCCTGGAAGTCGGCGCCGCCGGCCGCGATCGCGACCCGGCCCTCCCACTCGGGGGCGGCGAGGTCGAGCATCGACGCCGGCAGCTCCTCCTCGGCGATCTCCGAGGGGTTGTAGATCAGGGCGGTGGAGCGGGCGGCGAAGCCGACCCAGGTGCCCGACCCGGGCCGGTAGGCGGGCTCGACCTGGTCGAGCGTCGCCTGGTCGACCGGGGCGAGCAGGCCCGCCTCGTCGACGACGTCGATCGACGGGCTGTTCTCGGTGAGGAAGACGTCGGCCGGCGAGGCGTCGCCCTCCTGGACGATCTGGTTGGCCAGCTCGGAGTCGTTGGCGTCCCGGAACTCCAGCTCGATGCCGGTCTCCTCGGTGAAGCCCTCGACCATCGTGCGCACCAGGCTCTCGTGCTGGGCGCTGTAGACGGTGAGCACGTCGGTGTCGTCACCGCAGCCGGACAGGGCCAAGCAGGCCATCGTGCTGACGACGACGCCGGCGATCACCCGGGGGTGCCTGGTCAACGAGCTCCTCCTCGGGGTGGATAGGCGAGGCACACCTAACCATGCCACGACCTGCCCGGTCGCCACGGTCCCGCCCGAGCGCGGCCGCCGTGGTGCATGCATCCGGTCGTGCCGTCGCGCGCGAAGACCCGTCGTGGGTTCGCTCTCTCCTCAGCAGCACGAATGGGTCATCCGGCCGCTGATCGACGCCGGGCTGGGCCTGGACCGGATCCGGGACCTGCTGTTCCGCCTGGGTTTCGAGGCGATCGTCAGCGAAGGGCGGGGCACCGCCGCGCAGGTGACGACGATGGTCAGCGCCGAGCCGCCGCACGTGCAGGCCGCCTGGCACGAGGTGATCGGCCGGATGCTCGCCCTCCACCGGACGAACGCCTGACTAGAGCTCGTCCCCCGTCTTCGGGACGAGGCGCAGGTGCGGCCGGGTGGTGATGCTCTCCCGCTCGTCCGGGACCAGCGGCAGCCCGGCGGCCCGGCGGACGCGGTTCTCCGGCACGTCGAGCGCCCGTGCCAGGAACTCGGCGAGCCCCTCGCTGATGAAGCTGGCGCCCCCGCTGCGGGCCATGCGCTTGAGCGTCTCCGGCGGGATGACCCAGCGCGCCATGCGGGCGGCGTCCTCCGGCGTCCGGGCGAGTTCCCAGAGCCGGCGCCGCACGAGGTCCTGCAGGTCCTTCCTGACCATCCCCGCAGGCTAGGCCCGTCGGGCGGGGGCCGCATCCGGTCCGCGGCTCGCCGTCTCCGGCGTCCCCTTCAGCTTCCGCCAGATCCAGCTGGACGGGACGCGCGTCCCCGTCACGAGGTACTCCAGGACCCCGGGAACGAGCAGGATGGTGTCGAGCGCGCGGCGGGCGGCGGCCCAGCCGGCGAGGAGCAGCTCGTCCCCCGGCCGCAGGACGAAGTCGTCGTCGGGCGCCAGCACCACCTGCCGGTCGCGCATGACCAGCAGGACGAACGCGTGCAGCGGTTCCTCCCGGTCCTCGGGGTTGCGCAGCAGCCGGCCGAGGCGGGCGTCGTCGCCGTCGAGCCACCAGCCCAGCGCCGGCGCCTCCTGGGCGGTGAGCCGCACCTTCCACAGCGCCTGGAGGTGGGTGCCGCACAGCCCCTTCAGCCGGTCGACGATGGCTGCGGCCCAGTCGTCGCCCTTGGCCGGCATCTCGCGGAGGAACCGCCAGAGCAACGGTGTGGAGAGCTGGGCGTACACCTCGTGGGCGACCACCTCGGTCGGCACCAGGAGGGCGTCGATCTCCATCGCGGCGAACAGCGGCGCGCTCGCCGCCCGGTTCTGCCGGGCCGCCACGAAGAGGGCCGGGTTGCTCCTGCGGGCGGCGGCGACCAGGGACAGGTTCGTCGTGTCGTTGTTCGTGCCGGCCACCAGCCCGACGGCGCGGTCGAGGTCGGCCTGGGCCAGCACCCACGGGTCGGAGCCGTCGCCGACGAGCAGGTCGGCGTTCTCGACGTCGGTCCGGTCCGACTCGATGACCGTGACCTCGAGCCCCTCGGCGCGCAGGTCGCTGGTCAGCTCCCGGCCCAGCCGGCCGTATCCGCACACGATCCAGCGACCGCTCCGCGGGGGCGAGCCGCGCTCGGGCAGCGCCGCTCCCGGCCCGCTCTCCAGCCAGGTGAGCAGCTGGTAGGACGCCGGTGCCCGCAGCGCCAGGCGCAGGTGGTCGCCGAACCTGTCGAAGGGGTTGACCGTGGCCGGGCTGCCGAACGCCTGCATCCGCTCGGCGATCGTCCGCGACGTCACCCGCGCGATCACGGGCAGGTCGGGGCGCAGCAGCGCGGCGGCCATGACGATCGCGAGGTTGGCCTCCTCGTCGTCGGTGAGGGCGACCACCGCCTCGCAGCAGGCGTGGCCCAGGCCCGCGACGGCCAGGTGCCCCGGGTCCCGGGCGTCGGCGGTGAGACCGGGGACGTCGGCGTGGTAGCTGTCCAGCTCCAGACCGTCGATGCGCTCGTTGTCCCGGTCCAGGACGACGAAGCGCCGGCCGAGCGCGTCGAACGAGTGCCCCAGCAGCTCCCCCGTGCGCCCGTAGCCGGCGATGAGCAGGAACGGCTCGCGCAGCCGGGCGACCTTGCGGCTGAAGTGCTGGAGGGCCAGCGCGGAGCGGAAGGCGCGGTCCTGCAGCAGCGCGAGGAGCGAGCCGATGGCGTAGGCCCAACCGATCACCGTGAGGTAGATCGAGATGGTCACCCACATCCGCTGGTTGTAGGTGAACGGGAACGGGATCTCCCCGAAGCCGATCGTCGTCGCGGTGTAGCTCATGACGTAGAACGCGTCGAAGAAGCCCATCCGCGCCGGGTTGCCGTCGGCGTCCTGACCCGGGATCACGGTCAGGCCGAGCACGCTCACCGAGAAGATGACGATGAGCACGATCAGCGGGGCCCGCATCCGCCGCAGGATGAGGAAGATCGTGGCCGACGCCTGCGCGGCCGAGTGCGCGGCGACCCGGAAGGTGGCCCGGCGGATCCGGCGGTCGTCCTCGTCGGTCGCGAAGATGTTCTTCCAGAACGCGAGCAGTGGGTTGCCCATGGCGGCCTCCGGTCAGCCGCGGTGGAAGGAGACCGTCTCCACGACGAGCAGGACGACGGAGACGATGTTGGCCAGCAGCGCACCGCCCGAGAGCGACACGACGCTCGCCGTCCAGGCCTCGTTCATGCCGGCGCTGGAGACGTAGGTCGCGTAGCCGAACATCAGAGCGGCGCCGATCAGCTGGAGATCGGCCACCAGGCTGGTGGCCAGGTGCACCGCACCGATCTGCGTGCGGTCGCCGAACTTCAGCACCGTCGCGATCAGGTTGACCACCACGGCGGCGAACAGCTCGTAGGGGTTGTGCAGGGTGGGGTCGTCGATGTCGCCGATGAAGAAGCCGAAGTTCAGCGTGGCGGCGAGCAGCACGAAGAAGCCGAAGACCACTTTCTCCAGGTTCACGCGCACCTCCCCGCCGCGGGCCTGAGCCGATCTTGGCGTGCCGGCCGCGGTTCCGCGCCCCGGGAGCGCCTCCTTTTCCGTGACCGAGCGTCACCCCTGGGCGGCTGCGTCGTTCCCTGAGCAACCTGGCCACGTCGCCGAGAGGCTCATGATGACCACCACCGCCGCACCCGGACGCCGCTCCGCCCGGGCCCTGTCGCTCGCGCTGCCCGTCGTCGTCGCCGTCACCGTCGCCTCCCCGGCGACCGCCGCGCCGAAGGACGCCAACCCCGGCAGGGGCCACGGCCAGCAGGCCGCCGCCCGCGCCTCCGCCTTCGACTACACGCAGGTGGAGGGCCTCAGCACCGACCGGTACGGGACGGTGAAGGAGACCCTCGAGCTGCCGATGCACGACGGCACCGAGGTGCACGTCGAGGTGACGCGCCCGGCCGGGGCCGACGGCGCCCCGGAGGCCGGCGAGTTCCCCGTCATCCTGGAGGCCAGCCCGTACCACGGCGCGATGGCCGACCGGGAGGGCATGCGGATCCTCCCGGAGCCGCGCGACGAGGACGGCACCTCCCTCGGGCTGACCGGCTACTTCGTGCCCAAGGGCTACGTCGTCGTGATGATGGACCTGCGCGGCACCGGGCTCAGCGACGGTTGCCTCGACCACCTCGGCCCGAAGGACGCCCAGGACCTCGAGGACGTCGTCGAGTGGGCGGCCGCGCAGCCGTGGTCCAACGGCCGGGTCGGGATGACCGGGCACTCCTACGTCGGTTCCACGCCGTCCCTGGCCGCGGCGATGGACCCGCAGGGCCTCGAGACGATCGTGCCGAGCGCCGGCATGGCGACGATGTACGACCACCAGTTCCAGGCCGGCGTGCCGTACTTCCTGCAGTGGGCCGGCCCGATGTACGCCTACGAGCAGATCGCCCTCGAGCGCGACCTGCCCGGTGGTGAGCACGCCGGCGACAAGCCCGAGCAGACCGGCTGCGGCCTGCCCAACAGCGCCCTGACCGCCGGCGAGGCCCAGCTCTCGGGCCAGTACACCGCCTGGCACGGCGAGCGCGACTGGCGCGCGGGCGCGACCGCCGCCGACATCCCGGTCTTCATGGTCCACGGCGTCAACGACAACGCCGCCCGGGTCGCCGGCATGGACTGGTTCACCCAGCGGGCCGGCCGGGCCGGCGACAAGCTCTGGCTGGGCCAGTGGGACCACGGCTCCGGCTGCTGCCCCACCCGCCGCGGCATCCAGTGGACCTACGCGCTGCACGCCTGGTTCGACCTGCACCTGGCGCAGCGCGACGTCGACACCGGCCCGGCCGTGGAGCTCTTCCTCTCCGACGGGACCTTCGAGGGCGGGCGGACCGGCGACCGGACCCAGGTCATGACGGCGACCCAGTGGCCGCCGGCCGCCGAGACGCTGACGCTGCACCCGTCCGCCGACGGGACGCTGGACCGGCAGCCGTCGGCCCTCCCCGGCTCTGTGAGCTTCACCGGTGACCCGCTCGGTCACACCGATCCCCAGGGCACCGGTGGCGCCGACTTCGTCTCCGAGCCCGTCGCGCAGGACACCGTGCTGGCCGGCAAGCCGCTGATGGACCTCGTCGCGTCCGTGACCGTCCCGCGCGTGCACCTGATCGGCACGCTCTACGACGAGAGCCCGGACGGCGAGCGGCGGCGGATCAGCCAGTTCGCCATCAACCCGGAACTGCGGGTCGGCGTGGCGACGCCCAAGCCGGTGATCCCGGGCCAGCTGATGGAGATGCAGCCACCCGGCTTCGCGATGGCGCACGACCTGCGCGCGGGGCACCGGCTGGCGCTGCGGTTCACCACCTCCGACCCGGACAAGGTGCCGACCTTCGCCGTCGACCCGCGGGTGACGATCGCCACCGGGCCGGGCGGGACCGTCCTGCGGGTGCCGGTGGTCACCTCCCCGGCGCTGGCCGACGACACGGTGCCCTTCGGGTCCGAGGACGGGGAGCCCGCGGTCGGGCCGGCCCAGCCGGGCGGGACGGCGTCGGTGACCCCGGCCCTCGGCGCACCCGAGCGGACGCCGGTCACCGTCGCGTTCCACGAGTTCGACGTGCGGGAGGGGTTCGACAACGCGGCGCTGCTCGTGGGCGCGGTGCCGGCCTCCGCCGCCGACGTCGACCTGTACCTGCAGCGCCTCCAGCCCGACGGGTCCTGGAGCGGCGACCTCACCTCCGGCGGCAGCAGCAGCCTCACGGAGGAGTCGCTGCGGATGACCGATCCGGCGCCGGGCCGGTACCGGCTGGAGGTGCACAACTGGGCCGGTGCGCCGAGCACGCGCATCGACCTGACGCTGACGTTCCTGAACTCGGTGGGTGAGCCGGGGTGATGGGTGCGGCGGGGGTGGTGACCCGCCGGTGAACGCGTCGAGCGCCCCTTCCCCGCACGGGAGGGGGCGCTCGACGCGTCCGGGCGGTGGGTAGCGTCCCGCTGGTGCGGAGGGCGACGGCACGCCGGGACCCCACCCGGCGGCAGCTCGACGCCCTCACGTTCGCCCTGTTCTCGGTCGCCCTGGGCACCAACGTGCCCACTCCCCTGCTGCTGGTCTACCGGGAGACGCTGGGCCTGTCGGCGTCCGACCTGACGGCGATCTTCGGCTGCTATGCCATCGGCCTGATCCTGGCGCTCAGCGTCTCCGGGGCGGCCTCGGACCGGTTCGGCCGCCGGGCGCTGGTCCTCCCGTTCGGCGTCGTCGCCGGGCTCGTGTCGCTGCTGTTCGTCCCCGCCGCGGAGAGCCTCCCGCTGCTCTACGCCGGCCGCTTGCTGCAGGGCGCGGTGTCGGGGGTGGTGTTCTCGGTCGCCAACGCGTGGCTCCAGGAGCTGGCCGGGCCGGACCGCCAGCAGTCGGCGGCGACCCGCGGCGCGGTGTCCACGTCCCTGGGCTTCGCGATCGCGCCGGCCATGAGCGGCGTGCTCGCGCAGTACGGCCCGGCACCGACGACGCTGCCCTACCTCGTGCACGTCGGCGTCCTCGTCGTCGGCCTGGCGGTCCTGCTCCCGGTGCCCGAGACCGTGCACGAACGCCGGCGCGGGCGGCTGATGCACCTCGGCCTGCCGCCGGAGGCGCGTCGCCCGTTCCGGGCGCTGCTCGCCCCCACGGCGCTGGGCATCTTCGCCTTCCCCGCGGTCGCCGCCACGCTGCTGCCGCTGCTCGTCGTCCCCGACGGCGTCGGCGTCGCCTACGCGGGGCTCCTGGGCGGCCTCGCCCTGGGTGCGAGTGCGGTGGCGGCCAGGCTCGGGCGCGGCGTGCGGCAGGGCGCCCCGCTCGGCATGGCGGTCGGCGCGGTCGGCTACGGGCTGGGCGTCCTCGCCGTCGTCCTGCAGTCGGAGGCGCTGCTGCTGCCCGCCGCCGCCCTCCTCGGCGCGGGCGGTGGGTTGTGCCTGACGGCGGGGCTCACGCTCACCGCCCGGCTGGCGCCCCCGACCACCCGCGGCGCCATGAACAGCGCGTTCTACGCCTTCGCCTACCTCGGCTTCGGCACGCCGCTGCTGCTGGCCTCGCTCGGCGAGCTGGTCGGCACCGTCCCGGCCCTCGTCGGGTTCGGCGCCCTCCCCGTCCTGCTGGCGTGGTGGCTGCGGACCGAGCTCCGCCGCCAGGCCGCCGTCCGAGGGGAAGCCCCCGGCACCGGCTCGCGTTGACGGGTCGTGAGCAGGGACGTGGACGTCGTCGTGATCGGCGCGGGTCAGGCGGGGCTCTCGACCGCCTGGGCGCTGGCACGGCAGGGCTTCGAGCCGGACACCGGCTTCGTGGTCCTCGACGCCGACGAGGCTCCCGGCGGCGCCTGGCAGCACCGCTGGCCGTCGCTGACGCTGGGCACCACGCACCGGGTGCACGACCTGCCCGGGATGCGGTTCGAGCCTCCGGCGGACGACGCCCCGGCGGTCGAGTCGGTCCCCGCCTACTTCGCCGAGTACGAGCGCCGCTTCGGCCTGCCGGTGCACCGCCCCGTCCGGGTCCGCGCCGTCCGCCGCACGGACGACGACCGGTTCCGCGTCGAGACCGGCGCCGGTGACTGGACGGCGCGCGCGATCGTCAACGCCACCGGCACCTGGACCCGGCCCTTCGTGCCGCGCTACCCCGGCCAGGAGCTGTTCCGCGGGCGCCAGCTGCACACCGTCGACTACCGCGACGCCGCCGAGTTCGCCGGCCAGCACGTGGTCGTGGTCGGCGGCGGCGCGTCGGCCACCCAGCTGCTCGGCGAGATCTCCCGGGTCGCCACCACCACCTGGGTGACCCGCCGCCCGCCGGTCTGGCGCGAGGGCCCGTTCAGCGAGGACGTCGGCCGCGAGGTGGTCGCGAAGGTCGAGGAGGCCGTGCGCGAGGGCCGCCGCCCGGGCAGCGTCGTCGGCCTCACCGGGCTGCTGGTGTCCACGCCGTACATCGCCGACGGCCTCGAGCGCGGCGTGTTCGAGCGGCTGCCCGTGTTCGACCGCATCACCGAGGACGGCGTGGAGTGGGCGGACGGCCGGTCAATCCGGGCCGACGCCATCCTCTGGGCCACCGGCTTCCGCGCGGAGGTCTCGCACCTCGCCCCGCTGCACCTGCGGGCGCCCGGCGGTGGCATCCGGATGGACGGCACGCACGTGGCCGGCGAGCCGCGGATCCACCTCGTCGGCTACGGCCCCTCGGCGAGCACCATCGGCGCCAACCGGGCCGGTCAGGCGGCCGCCCGCCGGCTGCGCCGCCTGCTGCGCACCCCCGGGGAACTCCCCCGCTCCGCCTGAGTTCCCGGTTCAGGGACCGTTCAGGGTCTGTTCAGGGCTTCCCCCGATGTATTCGAGGGGGCTCGGACGACATCGTTCCTGGCATGACCTCCTCTCTGCCCGGCAGTGGGTCGATCGCATGATCGCCGCCCACGGCCTCACCAAGATCTACGGCGACAAGCCCGCCGTCGACGGGATCACCTTCACCGTCGAGCCCGGCCGGGTCACCGGCTTCCTGGGCCCGAACGGCGCAGGGAAGTCGACGACGATGCGGATGATCCTCGGCCTCGACCGGCCCACCGCGGGCAGCGTCACCGTCAACGGCCGCCGCTACGCCGACTACCCCGCGCCGCTGCGCGAGGTCGGCGCCCTGCTCGAGGCCCGTGCCCTGCACCCGGGCCGGTCGGCCCGCGACCACCTCCGCTGGCTGGCCGCCAGCAACGGCATCCCGCGCGCCCGCGTCGACGAGGTCCTCGGCCTCGTCGGCCTCGAGGCGGTCGCCGACAAGCGGGTGGGCAAGTTCTCGCTCGGCATGGGCCAGCGGCTCGGCATCGCCGTGGCGCTGCTCGGCGACCCGCCCGTCGTCGTCCTCGACGAGCCGGTCAACGGGCTGGACCCCGAGGGCATCCGCTGGGTCCGGAACCTCGCCCGCGAGCTGGCCGGCCAGGGCCGGACCGTGTTCGTGTCCAGCCACCTCATGTCGGAGATGGCGCTGACCGCCGACCACCTGGTGGTCGTCGGCCGCGGCCGGATCCTCGCCGACTGCTCCATGACGGAGTTCATCGCCGACCACGCGGCGTCCTACGTGCGCGTCGCCAGCCCGCAGCGTGCCGAGGTCGCCGACCTGCTGCGCCGCGAGGGCCTCGACGTGGCCGTCCACGACCAGGAGCTGCGCGTCCAGGGCCTCGACGCCGCCGCCGTCGGCGAACTCGTCGGCCGGCACGGCCTGCTCCTCCACGAGCTCACGCTCGTCCGCTCCTCGCTCGAGGACGCCTTCATGACCCTGACCGCCGACAGCGTCGAGTACTCCGCGCAGTCCATGGCCACCACGACCGCCGGGATCCCCGCATGACCACCACCGAGTTCTCCCGCACCGTCGACCTCGACCCGAACCGCGGCGTGCCCGGTGCGCCCCGGCCCGGCTTCGGCGCCACCCTCCGGGCCGAGTGGATCAAGTTCTGGACCGTCCGCTCGACGTTCTGGTCCACCGCCGCCCTCGTCGTCCTGGGCGCGGGCCTGACCACGCTGGTCTGCGCGCTGGCCGCGGAGGACATCGCCAGTGGAGCGGCCGGCGAGTCCCCCGGCTCCTTCGTGACCTGGGGGATGATGATCGCCCAGATCACGGCGGTCGTCCTCGGCGCCATGATCGTGACCGCCGAGTACGGCACCGGCATGATCCGCGCGACCCTGGCCGCGACGCCCCGCCGCGGCGCCGTGCTCGCGGCCAAGGGGCTGGTCCTCGGCTCGACGCTGTTCGTCGTCGGCACGGCGACCGCGTTCGTGGGCTACTTCGCCGGCAACTACTTCCTCGACCGCGAGGGCGTCGGCCTGGCCCTGACCGACGAGGGCGTGCTCCGGTCGCTGTTCGGCAGCGGGCTCTACCTGGCCGGCCTGGGGCTCTTCGCGGCCGCCGTCGGGCTCCTCGTCCGGCACACCGCCGCCGCCCTGTCGACCGTGCTCGGGCTGGTGTTCGTCGTCGGGCAGATGGCCTGGCTGCTGCCGGGCACCTGGGGCGAGTGGGTGGCCAAGGCGATGCCGGGCAACGCCGGGTCCGCCGTGACGACGCCGGTGTCGTTCAACCCCGAGCTGCTCGCGCCCTGGACCGGCTTCGCCGTCTTCGCCGGTGAGGTCGCGCTGCTCATGCTGGTCGGCTACGTGCAGTTCCGCCGTCGCGACGCCTGAGCGCCCCTGCTGTGCCCCGGCCCGAGCGGCCGGGGCACAGTGGTGCGGTGACCACCCCCGATCCGATGGCCGAGGGCGCCCGCCGCGCCGACGAGTTCCTCTCGCTCCTGGGCACCGACGAGCCGGCCGCGCGCGCCCTGCTCGACGGCGTCTCCGAGGTCCGCGAGCTGGTGTTCCTCGGCGCCGGGCTCACCGCGATCGCCCGCGCCGAGTCCCGCTCGCTGCCCCCGGCGCAACGCGCGCAGGCCAACACCCGGCAGCTTCGGCTCGGCCAGCTGCGGGACGCCCACCGCGACGACCCCGAGGGCCTGCGGACCTGGCTGTGGCAGGCCGGCGAGGAGATCGTGCTGCTCCGCTCCCTGCAGGAGATC
This sequence comes from Blastococcus sp. SYSU D00922, assembly GCF_054050495.1. Taxonomy (NCBI): domain Bacteria; kingdom Bacillati; phylum Actinomycetota; class Actinomycetes; order Geodermatophilales; family Geodermatophilaceae; genus Blastococcus; species Blastococcus sp. SYSU D00922. The sequence goes on along the minus strand of NZ_JBJGZL010000006.1, from coordinate 50,194 downwards.
GCCGACCGGGTGGTCGCCGCGGATCAGGCGTGGACCGCGGCCCGCGCCGCCGCCGAGGCCAACGGCACCGCCGCCGCCAGCGACGCGGCGACCACGACGTAGGTCCAGTCCAGGCCGATCCCGGCGGAGAGGAAGCCCAGGGCCAGCGCACCGGTCGCTGTGCCGGCATCGAACGAGGCGTTCCACATCGCGCTGGCCGTCGTCGTGCCGCCCTCCCCGGCGCGGGCGAACGCGGAGACCAGGGTGAGGTTCTGCGCGGCGCCGAACCCGGCACCGAACACGGCCGCGCCGGCGAGCACCCAGCCCGCCCCGGCGTCCAGACCCAGCCCGGTCACCGCCAGCCCCACCGCCGCCACGCCGAGCGCGAGCGGGAGCAGCAGCCCCGTCCCCAGCCGGTCGGAGAGCGCCCCCGCCCGCCAGCGGGTGAGGGCGCCGGTGATGCCGAAGACGAGCAGGGCCGCCGTGGCCAGGACGCCGTCCGGGCGCTCGATCGGCAGGAAGGTGACCAGCCCACCGCCGGCCAGGGTGACCAGGAAGAGCACCACCGACGGCAGCAGGGCCGCGCGGATCGCGGCGCGGTGGGAGGCCGCGGCCCCCGGTCCGGGCTCCGGCGCCACCGACCGGACCAGCAGCGGCACGAGCGCGACGCCGAGCACCGGCGAGGCCGCGAGCCAGGACAGCCAGCCGACGTGGCCGTCGAGCACGAGGGCCACCCCGGCCGGGACGGCGACCAGGTTCGGGATGGCGATGGCCAGGCCGTACAGGCCGACCGACTCCCCGCGGCGTCCCGGCGGCGCCACCCGCGCGGCCAGCGTCGCGCCGAGCACGGTGAGGACGGCGAACCCGGCACCGCGGACCGCTGACAGCGCGCAGATCCAGGCCAGGCCGTCGTCCAGGACGTAGAGGGGCGACGGGACGCCCATGGCCACCAGGCCCGCGACCAGCACCGGGCCGACGCCGAACCGGGCGGTCAGCGCCGGGATCGCCGCCTGGAACGCGATGGTGACCACCAGGAAGACGGCGGTCACGACGCCCGCGGCGCTCTCGTCGGCGCCGCCGGCGACCGCGTACACGGGCAGCGACGCCAGCGTCAGGCAGTAGCTGGCGAACCCCAGCACGGTGACCCCGATCAGGGCCTGCATGCCCCGGGAGCGCCACAGCGCCGTCCCGACCTCCGACGTCCCCCTGCTCACCGGTCGAGCATGCCAAAGGACCTCGGTCGGGTAGGCAGGACGCATGCCGCTGCTCACCGTGGGTCACGGGCCCCAGGACCGGGAGGCCCTCGGCGCGCTGCTGACGGGTGCCGGGGTCGAGCAGCTGGTCGACGTCCGCCGGTTCCCGGGCAGCCGCACCAACCCCGACGTCTCGCGGGACGCCCTGGAGGACTGGCTGCCGGCCGCGGGCGTCACCTACCGGTGGGAGGAACGGCTCGGCGGCCGGCGCCGGCTGGACCCCGACCGGCCGGTGGAGGACGGCTGGTGGACCGTCGCCCAGTTCGCCGCGTACGCCGCCCACACGCGGACGCCGGAGTTCGGCGCCGCCCTCGACGAGGTGCTCGCCGCGGCGGAGCGGGCGACCGTCGCGGTGATGTGCAGCGAGACCGTCTGGTGGCGCTGCCACCGCCGGCTGATCGCCGACGTCGCCGTCCTGGCCCGGGGCGTGCCGGTGCGGCACCTCATGCCGGGCGGCCGGCTCTCGGCGCACCGCCCGTCGCAGGGCGCGGTCCTGACCGCCGGCACCCTCCGCTGGCCGGCCTGAGGGGGGCCATCGTGGCCACGATGGCCCCCCGGACGCGTCAGGCCATGTGCGGGTAGGTGTGGTCGGTCGCGGGGACGAACGTCTCCTTGATCGACCGGGTGCTCGTCCACCGCTGCAGGTTCTGCGGGGCGCCGGCCTTGTCGTTCGTGCCGGACGCCCGGCCCCCGCCGAACGGCTGCTGACCGACGACGGCGCCGGTCGGCTTGTCGTTGACGTAGAAGTTGCCGGCCGCGTTGCGCAGGAACCGCTGCGCGTGCGCGATCGCGGCCCGGTCCTGCGCGATGACCGAACCGGTGAGCGCGTACGGCGCGACCGACTCCATCTGGGTCAGCACCGCGTCGTAGTCGGCGTCGTCGTAGACGTGCACCGCCAGCACCGGGCCGAAGTACTCGGTGGTGAAGACGTCGTGGTCGGGGTCGGTGCCCTCGATGATCGTGGGCCGCACGAAGAAGCCCTCGCTGTCGTCGGCGGTGCCACCGGCGATCACTGTCAGCGCGTCGTCGTCCTTCGCCCGGTCCAGGACGCCGGAGAGCTTCGAGAACGACTTCCGGTCGATGACCGCGCCCATGAAGTTGGAGAAGTCGGTGACGTCGCCCATCGCCAGCGACTCGGTGGTCGCGACCAGGTCGTCCTTCAGCCGGGTCCAGACGCTGCGCGGCACGTAGGCGCGGGAGGCCGCCGAGCACTTCTGGCCCTGGAACTCGAAGGCGCCCCGGACCAGCGCGGTCCGCAGCGCGTCGACGTCGGCGGAGGCGTGCGCGACGACGAAGTCCTTGCCGCCGGTCTCGCCGACGATCCGCGGGTAGCCCCGGTAGTTCGCGATGTTCTGGCCGACGGTGCGCCACAGGTGCTGGAAGACCGGCGTCGACCCGGTGAAGTGGATGCCGGCCAGGTCGCGGTCGGCCAGCGCCACCTCCGACACCGGGATGCCGTCGCCCGTGACCAGGTTGATGACGCCGTCCGGCAGCCCGGCGGCCTCGAGCAGCCGCATGGTGAGGTGCGCGGCGAACTGCTGCGTCGGCGAGGGCTTCCAGACGACGGTGTTGCCCATCAGCGCGGGGGCGGTCGGCAGGTTGCCGGCGATCGCGGTGAAGTTGAACGGCGTGATCGCGTAGACGAAGCCCTCGAGCGGGCGGTGGTCGACGCGGTTCCAGACGCCGGGCGAGGACTCCGGCTGCTCGGCCATGATCTGCCGCGCGAAGTGCACGTTGAAGCGCCAGAAGTCGATCAGCTCGCAGGCCGCGTCGATCTCGGCCTGGTAGGCGGTCTTGCTCTGCCCCAGCATGGTGGCGGCGTTGAGCGCCTGCCGCCACGGGCCGGCCAGCAGGTCCGCGGCCTTGAGGAACACCGCGGCGCGGTCGTCGAAGGACAGCTCCTGCCAGGCCGGTGCCGCCTCCTTCGCCGCCCGGACGGCATCCTGCGCGTCGGCGTGCGTCGCCTGGGCGGAGGTGCCGAGGACGGCGGCGTGCCGGTGCGGCTGGACGACCTCGAAGGTCTCGCCGGCGGCCATCCGCTGGCGGCCGCCGATGGTGCTGGTCAGCTCGAGCGGCTCGGCGGCCAGCGCCTTGAGGCGGGTCTCCAGCTCGGCGCGCTCGGCCGAGCCGGGGGCGTAGGTGAGGACCGGCTCGTTGCGCGGGGCCGGGACACGGGTGACGGCGTCCATGGACGGGGCCTTCCGGTGAGGAAGGGCCAAAGTGGCCACTTTGGCCCTGGAGGGGGTCAGGACTTGGTGAGCAGCGAGCGGAGGAAGAAGCCGACGTTCGCGGGGCGCTCGGCGAGCCGGCGCATGAAGTACGCGTACCAGTCGACGCCGTACGGGACGTAGGCCCGCACACGGGTGCCGGCGGCGGCGAGGCGGCGCTGCTCGTCGGGCCGGATGCCGTAGAGCATCTGCACCTCCCACGAGTCGGGAGCCCGCCCGTGCTGGGCGGCCAGCTCGTGCGCCCGCGCGACCATCGCCGGGTCGTGCGAGCCGACCATCGGGTAGCCGGGGCCGGCCATGAGGATCTCCAGGCACCGCGCGTACGCGGCGTCGACGTCCTTCTTCTTCTGGTGCGCGACGGACGCCGGCTCGTTGTAGGCGCCCTTGACCAGCCGCACCCGCGAGCCGGTGACGGCGAGGGCCTTGGCGTCCTCCTCGGTGCGGAAGAGCATCGCCTGGAGGACGGCGCCGGTGCCCGGGTGCTCCTTGCGCAGCTCGGCGAGCGCGGCGAGCGTCGAGTCGACGGTGCGGTGGTCCTCCATGTCGAGGGTGACCGTCGTGCCGATCGCCGTCGCGGCCTCCACGACCGGGCGCACCAGCTCGAGGGCGGTCTCGTGGCCGTCGGGCAGCGCCTGGCCGAAGGCCGACAGCTTCACCGAGACCTCCGCGCCACCGCCCAGGCCCAGGGCGCGCAGCCCGTCGAGCAGCGCGAGGTAGGCGTCGCGCGAGTGCTCGGCCTCGGCGCGGGTGGTGATGTCCTCGCCCAGGTGGTCGAGCGTCACCTGGATGCCGTCGCCGTCCAGCGCCCGGACGACGGCGAGCGCCTCGTCGAGGGTCTCCCCGGCGACGAACCGCTCGACCACGCGACGGGTGGCGGGGTTGCCGGTGACCGCCCGTCGCAGACCGGGGCGGCGGGACGCGGCGAGCAGTGCCTTCTGCAGGACCACGGGGCCTCCAGTTCCAGGTACTCGGACACCGCCGACGGTAGGCATCACCACCCCTTCGAGCCAGGGACAGATGTCCAGAACCACCGCCCGTGCTCTCATACAGATGTATAGGGCCTGTGTGGCCACAAAGGCCCCGGGGAGGGTGGTGAGCGGTGCGGGACGACCTGCAGGAGCTGGTCGACGAGGTGTCGCGGCTGCTGGCCGCGCCGGCCACGCTCGAGGACGCCGAGTTCACGCTGCTCGCCTTCTGCGCGCACGACGACAGCCAGGACGCCGCGATGGACGCCGTCCGCACCCGCTCGATCCTGACCCGCGGCTCCCCCGCACCCACCCGCGCCTGGTTCGAGGAGTTCGGCATCGCCTCCGCCGAGGGGCCGCTGCGCACGCCCGCCGACCCGGAGGCCGGGATCCTCACCCGGCTGGTCATCCCGGTGCGGCACGAGGGCCGCACCCGCGGCTACCTGTGGCTGCTCGACGGCGGTCGCATCGACCCGTCGGACGCCGGCGACCCGGCGCTCGCGGCCGCGGTGGACCTCGCGGCGGACGCCGGGCGGCTGCTCGCCGAGCGCAGCGGCGGTGACGACCTGGGCCGCACCCTCGCCTCCGCCCTCACCGGGAGCGCGACGGCGCGGGCACAGGCGACCCGGGCCCTCGCCGCGGCCCTCGACGACGGGCTGCCCCTCGTGCTCGTCGCGCTGGTGCCCGGCCCCGACGGCCTGCCCGACCGCTGGCGACGGCCCGGTGCCGGTGCCGTCGCGACGGTCCTCGACGACCCCGCCGGCCCGGTCGCCGCCGTGCTGGTCCCGCTGAGCCGGACCGGGGACCTCCGCCCGGCCGGGGCGCTGGCCGCCGCCTCCCTCGCCGGCCTGCCGCGCGGCAGCGCCGCCGGCGTCTCGCAGGCCCGGACCGGCGTGGGCGACCTGCCCGCGCAGTGGACGGAGGCGCGGGCCGCCGCGCGCGTGGCCGCCGCGGTCCCCGGCCTGTCCCCCGTCGCCCACTGGGCCGAGCTCGGCGCGTGGCGCCCGGTCACCGCCCTCCCCGGGCCCGACCCCGCCGTCGTCCCGCTGCTGGCCGATCCGGTGCTCGCCGAGACGGCCGAGGTGTTCCTCGACTCCGGCGGCAGCGCCTCGCGGGCGGCCACCGCCCTGCAGGTGCACCGGCAGACGCTGTACTACCGGCTCTCCCGCGTGGAGGCGCTCACCGGCCTGGACCTGGCCGACGGCGACGCCCGCCTCCTGCTGCACACGTCGCTGCGTGCCGCACGTCTCAGCGGGCGTCCTTGACCGATCCCGCAGGTCCGGCGCGAGTCGCTTACGCTCGGCAGTGATGGCTGCGGACGACGGAATGGCGCACGCCCGGAACCGCAGCGGGGACGACGACGTCCTGCGGAGGCTGCGCACCGGCACCGCCGAGGAGCACGAGGACGTCGAGCGCACCCTCGACCTGCTCGACCCCGACCTGGCACGGAACCGGCTCGCCGCGGTCCTCGACCGCATGCACGGGTTCTGGCTGGCCTCCGAGGCCGGCCTCGACGCATGGGCCGGCACGCACCCGGCGGACGCGGCGGCCCTCGATTGGCCCCGGCGCCGCCGGGCGGCGATGTTCGCCGAGGACCTGCGCGCCCTGGACGCCGCCCCGTCGTCCGGCGGCCCGACGCTGCCGCCCCTGGCCGGCACGGACGAGGCCCTGGGCAGGCTCTACGTCCTGGAGGGCTCCACGCTCGGCGGCACCTTCATCGACCGGCACCTCGCCTCGCTGCCGCACCTCGCCGACGTCCGCGTCCGCGCCTTCTCCCCCTACGGCGGCGAGACCGGCGCGATGTGGGCCGCCTTCCGCCGGGTGACCCGCGAGCGGGTCGCCGCCGGCGGCAGCCCGGACACGATGGTCGACTCGGCGCGCGCGACCTTCCGTGCCCTCGCCGCCTGGTGCCGGCCGGTCGCCGCGGTGCCGGCGTGACCGACAGCGCCGTGGAGCCGATCGACTTCCTGGCCCCCGGCACCCCGGTCGACCTCAGCAACTGCGAGCGCGAACCGATCCACGTCCCGGGCAGCATCCAGCCGCGGGGCGTGCTGCTGGTCGTCAGCGACCCCGACCACGTCGTGCAGCAGGTGTCGGAGAACCTCGCCGACCTGACCGGCGTCGACTGGCGCGCGGCCCTGGGCCGTCCCCTCGCCGACGTCCTGGGTGTCGTGCCGGCCGGGGCGGTCCTGCGGTCGGCCAGCGCCTTCGGCGACCTGCGGGAACGCAACCCGGTGGAGATCACCCTCGACGTCGACGGGGATCCCGTCCCGGTCGACGCGATCCTGCACCGCGTCGTCCTGCGCTCGTCCGCCGAGCAGCGGCCGACGGGCGACCCCCCGCTGGCCGGCCTGCTCGTCGAGCTGGAGCCCGCCCGCGGCCCGCGGCCGTTCTCCTTCCCGAACACCTACCAGGCGGTCCGGGGCACGATCGGCGAGCTCAACCGGGCGTCGTCGCTGCAGGAGCTCTACGACATCACGGCCCAGGCGGTGCGGACGCTCACCGGGTTCGACCGCGTGATGGTCTACCGCTACGACGCCGACTACAACGGCGAGGTCGTCGCCGAGGCCAAGCTCGACGAGCTCAACTCCTTCCTCGGCCTGCACTACCCCGCCTCGGACATCCCCGCCCAGGCGCGGGCGCTGTACGAGAAGAACTGGATCCGGCTGATCTCCGACGTCGGCTACGTCCCGTCGCGGCTGCTGCCGACCGACCACCCCGCCACCGGCCGGCCGCTGGACCTCACCTACTCGACGCTGCGCAGCGTCTCCCCGATCCACGTCGAGTACCTGAAGAACATGGGCGTCGAGGCGTCGATGTCCATCTCGCTGCTGCGCGACGACAAGCTGTGGGGACTCATCGCCTGCCACCACTACAGCGGCCCGCACGCCCCGCCCTTCGCCACCCGCGCCGCCGCCGAGTTCCTCGGCTCCACGCTGTCGCTGCGCCTGGTGGACCGGGCCGAGGAGGACGAGGTCCACCGCGCGCTGCAGGTCCGCTCGACCCTGGCCTGGCTGACCGCCGCCACCCTCGACGAGGAACGCCCGCTGGCCGAGGCGCTGCTCGGTACGCCGAGCCTGCTCGACCTCGTGCCGGCCGACGGCGTGGCGGTGCGCCTCCAGGGGCACACCGCCGCCGGCGGCGCCGCGATCCCGCCGGACGTCGTCGAGGCCGTCGCCGCCTGGGCGGCCGGGCGGGACGACGACGTCGTGGCCACCGACTCGCTGCCGCACACCGCGCCCGATCTCCTCACGCCGGTCGAGGTGGCCTGCGGCGTCCTCGCCCTCCCGCTGCCCGCGGGCCAGTACCTCCTGTGGTTCCGCGGCGAGCAGGTGCACCACATCGACTGGGGCGGCGACCCGCACAACAAGGCGATCGCCGAGCGCGAGGGCGACGAGGTCCGGCTCAGCCCCCGGAAGTCCTTCGAGCGCTGGCGGCAGACGGTGCGCGACAGGTCGCAGCCGTGGACGGCGACGCAGCTGGCCGTCGCCACCGAGCTGCGCACGCACCTGCTCGAGGCGCTCTACGCCCGCTCGCGCCGGGTGGCGCAGGCGGCCGAGACCCTGCAGCGCAGCCTGCTGTCGGACCCGCCGGAGCCCGACGACCTCGAGGTGGCCGTGCGCTACGTGCCCGCGGCCCGGGAGTCGCAGGTCGGCGGCGACTGGTACGACGTGTTCCAGCAGCCCGACGGCTCGACCATCCTCGTGATCGGTGACGTCGTCGGTCACGACACCGAGGCGGCGGCCAGCATGGGGCAGCTGCGCGGGCTGCTCCGGGGCATCGCCTACGCCAGCGCCGACGGGCCGGCCGCCGTGCTGTCCCGGCTGGACTCCGCCGTCGAGGGCCTGGGGCTCGGCACCATGGCCACCGTGCTCGTGGGCCGGCTGGAGCACGGCGACGGCGGTGCCCGGCTGCGCTGGGCGAGCGCCGGCCACCTGCCCCCGCTGCTCACCGGGCCGGACGGCCGGCCGCAGCTGCTCACCGGCGGACGCCCGGGGCTGCTGCTCGGCGTCGACCCGTCGACCCCCCGTACCGACCACGTGTCGCCCGTCGAGCCGGGCAGCACGCTGCTGCTCTACACCGACGGGCTCGTCGAGCGGCGCGACCAGGTCTTCGACGACGGAGTCGAGGTGCTGGGCCGGGAGCTCACCGCGCTGCGCGACCGGCCGGTCGAGCAGCTGTGCGACGAGCTGCTCGACCGGCTGCTGCCCGAGCGCGCCGAGGACGACGTCGCCCTCGTCGCGGTGCGGCTGCGCGGGTAGGACCCGCCGGCTCAGCCGCCCACGTACGCGGCGAGGTGCTCGCCGGTGAGCGTGGAACGGGCGGCCACGAGGTCGGCCGGCGTCCCCTCGAAGACGACCTGGCCGCCCTGGTGCCCGGCGCCGGGACCGATGTCGATGATCCAGTCGGCGTGCGCCATCACCGCCTGGTGGTGCTCGATGACCAGCACCGACTTGCCCGAGTCCACGAGCCGGTCGAGCAGGCCCAGCAGCTGCTCGACGTCGGCGAGGTGCAGGCCGGTGGTCGGCTCGTCGAGGACGTAGACGTCGCCCTTCTCCGCCATCTGCGCGGCCAGCTTGAGCCGCTGGCGCTCGCCGCCGGAGAGCGTGGTCAGCGGCTGGCCGAGGGTCAGGTACCCCAGCCCGACGTCGGCCAGCCGGTCGAGGATCGTGTGCGCCGCCGGCGTGCGTGCCTCGCCCGTGCCGAAGAACTCCTCGGCCTCGGTCACCGACATCGCCAGGACCTCGGCGATGGTGCGGCCGCCGAACGTGTACTCCAGCACGGAGGCCTGGAACCGGCGGCCCTCGCACTCCTCGCACGGCGACTCGACCGTCGCCATGACACCGAGCTCGGTGTAGATGACGCCGGCGCCGTTGCAGGTGGGGCAGGCGCCCTCGGAGTTCGAGCTGAACAGCGCGGGCTTGACGCCGTTGGCCTTCGCGAACGCCTTGCGGATCGGCTCCAGCAACCCGGTGTAGGTGGCCGGGTTGCTGCGGCGCGAGCCGCGGATCGCGCCCTGGTCGACGACGACGACGCCGTCCCTCGGCGCGACCGAGCCGTGGATCAGCGAGCTCTTGCCGGAGCCGGCGACACCGGTGACGACGCAGAGGACCCCGAGCGGGATGTCGACGTCGACGTCCCGGAGGTTGTGCGTGCTGGCCCCGCGGACCTCGAGGGTGCCGGCCGGCGTGCGGACGTCCGGCTTGAGCGCCGCCCGGTAGCCGAGGTGGCGGCCGGTGAGCGTGCCGCTCCCCCGGAGCCCGTCGAGCGTGCCCTCGTAGACCACCTCGCCGCCGGCCGTGCCGGCCATGGGGCCGAGGTCGACGACGTGGTCGGCGATCGCGATCGTCTCGGGCTTGTGCTCGACCACCAGCACCGTGTTGCCCTTGTCCCGCAGCTGCAGGAGCAGGCGGTTCATCCGCTCGATGTCGTGCGGGTGCAGGCCGATCGTCGGCTCGTCGAAGACGTAGGTGACGTCGGTGAGCGAGGACCCGAGGTGGCGGATCATCTTGGTGCGCTGCGCCTCGCCGCCGGACAGCGTGCCCGCCGGCCGGTCGAGGGAGAGGTAGCCCAGCCCGATCTGCTCGAACGAGTCCAGCAGGTGCTGCAGGCCGGTCAGCAGCGGCGCCACCGACGGCTCGTCCAGACCGCGGACCCACGCGGCGAGGTCGCTGATCTGCATCTGGCACAGGTCGGCGATGTTCTTCCCGTCGATCCTCGACGACCGCGCCTCGGGGGTGAGCCGCGTGCCGTCGCACTCCGGGCAGGTCTGGAAGGTGATGACGCGCTCGACGAAGCGCCGGACGTGCGGCTGCAGCGAGTCGACGTCCTTGGAGAGCATGGACTTCTGGACCTTCGGGATCACGCCCTCGTAGGTCAGGTTGATGCCCTCCACCTTGATCTTGGTGGGCTCCGAGTAGAGGAGGGTCTGCATCTCCTTCTTCGTGTACTTCCCGATTGGCTTGTCGAGGTCCAGGCCGACGCCCTGGAAGAGCCGGCCGTACCAGCCCTCCATGCTGTAGCCCGGGACCATCAGGCCGCCCTCGTTCAGCGACTTCGTCTCGTCGTAGAGGGCCGTCAGGTCGAAATCGGAGACCGACCCCATGCCCTCGCACCGCGGGCACATGCCGCCCAGGTAGACGACGTCGCGCACCACGTTCTTCTCGACCCGCCCGCCGGCCTTCTCGGTGCTCATCACGCCGCTCGCCTTGCGCGTCGGGACGTTGAACGAGAACGCGGTCGGGGGCCCGATGTGCGGCGTGCCGAGCCGGCTGAACAGGATGCGCAGCATCGCGTTGGCGTCGGTGGCGGTGCCGACGGTGGAGCGCGGGTTGGCGCCCATCCGCTCCTGGTCGACGATGATCGCCGTCGTCAGGCCCTCGAGCAGGTCGACCTCCGGCCGCGACAGGCTCGGCATGAAGCCCTGGACGAAGGCGCTGTAGGTCTCGTTGATCAGCCGCTGCGACTCCGCGGCGATCGTGTCGAAGACCAGCGAGCTCTTGCCCGAGCCCGAGACACCGGTGAACACGGTGAGCCGGCGCTTGGGGATCTCGACGCTGACGTCCTTGAGGTTGTTGACGCGTGCGCCGAGCACCCGGATCAGGTCGTGGCTGTCGGCGGCGTGCTCCGCGGAGGTGCCGGTCGTCGTGGCCGTGCTCATCTGTCTCCCTCGGTACGGGGGTCGGGTTCCCTGCCTCTAGGACGTCCGGGGACCGCTCAACTGAGCTGCTGGATGCGGATCATGTTGCCCGCGGGGTCGCGGAAGGCGCAGTCGCGGACCCCGTAGGGCTGGTCGGTCGGCTCCTGGACGACCTCGGCACCGCTGGCCTCCAGCGCAGCGAAGGTGGCGGCGAGGTCCCGGGAGGCCAGGTTGACGCCGAAGTAGCTGCCCTTCGCGATGAGCTCGAGCAGCGTGCGCTTCTCGTCGTCGGTCAGGCCCGGGGTCGCGGTCGGCGGGTGCAGGACGATGTTGGTGTCGGGCTGGCCGGGAGGGCCCACGGTGATCCAGCGCATCCCGCCGTAGCCGACGTCGAGGCGGACCTCGAACCCCAGGGAGTCGCGGAAGAAGGCCAGGGAGGCGTCGGGGTCGGTGTGCGGGAGGAAGCTCGAGTGGATGGTGACGTCGGGGGTCTGCATGCCGGTCACGCTAGGGACGGCGCCGCCGCCGGTGCTTCTCGATTCCTGACCGGTCTGGTCACCTGCTTGGCCACGCAGGACGGCATCCCGGCCGTCGACCCGGCCTGCTGCCGCCGGTAGACGCTGGGCGGGACGCCGACCAGCTCGGTGAAGCGGGTGCTGAAGCTGCCCAGCGACGAGCAGCCCACGGCGAAGCACACCTCGGTGACGCTGAGGTCCCCGCGGCGGAGCAGCGCCATGGCCCGCTCGATGCGCCGCGTCATCAGGTAGGCGTAGGGCGACTCGCCGAACGCGGCGCGGAACTCGCGGCTGAGGTGGCCGGCCGACATGTGCGCGCCGCGGGCGAGCGCCTCCACGTCGAGCGGCTGCGCGTACTCGCGGTCGATCCGGTCGCGGACGCGGCGCAGGCGCACGAGGTCGCGCAGGCGCTGCTCCCCGGCGGATGCGCTGGTCACCCCGCGATCGTGCCACGTCCGGCCGGTCTCACCGGCCCTCCACGAGCGCGGTGGACCGGTCGTTCACCCGTCCAGGTCGGGAGCGGTGAACGTGGGCGTCAGCCCGTCGTCCGGCGGGCCGCCCCGGGCGGGCAGCGGCGCCTCGTCCTCGGCGGCGCGCACCAGCGGCAGGGACTCCTCCACCGACGGTTCCTCCAGGTCGCGGGCGTCGCGTTCGAGCGCGGCGAGGAGCCGCTCCTCGTCGGGGGCGAGGTCGCCGGGGCCCAGGTGGCCGCCCGGTTCCCCCGCGTCGGACCCCGATGCCATGCCGCTGTCGGGGTCGGTGCCGTTCGGTCCGGCCATGCTCATGGGGTTCTCCTCTGCCGGGCTCAGCGGGGGAAGTTCGGCTCCAGCCGGGGCACGATCTGCATCTCGGGCACGAAGCTCGACGGGTGCAGCAGCAGCAGGGTGCGGACCATCTCCGCCACCGCCGCGGGCGGCATCATCAGGTGGGACGGGATCCCCCACTGCTCCATCATCGGGGTGTCCATGGCGGCGGGGATGACCGCCTGCACCCGGCACGGGAACGGCCGCTCGGAGCCGTCGGGCAGGGTGACCGCCTTCTCCCGCAGCTCGCGCTGGATGCACCGGGTGGCGTTGAGGAAGCCCGCCTTCGAGCCGTTGTAGGCGATGGCGCCGCTGCCGGAGGTGATCGCCGACAGGGACACGATGTGCACCACGTCCGCGGTCCGGCCCTCCGGCAGGTGCTGGACGCGCTTCATGAACTCGCTGGTCAGGAAGACCGGCCCCTCGAAGTTGACCGCCTGGACCCGCCGGTAGTCGTCGAGGTCGATGTCGGTGATGTAGCCCGGCCGGTCGATGCCGGCCACGTTCACCAGGACGTCGAAGGCGTCGCCGTGCCGGTCGAAGAGCTGGGCCACGACGTCCCGCCGGCTGGCGTCGTCGGTCACGTCGAGCGGGACGACCTCGGCCGATCCCCCGGCCTCGGTGACCCGCGAGCGGGTCTCCTCGCTGCCCGCGGCGTCGATGTCGGCGACCACCACGTGCGCCCCCGCCTCGGCCAGCGCCAGCGACGTGGCGCGCCCGAGCCCGCTGGCCCCACCGGTGACCAGTGCGACCCGACCCTTCAGGGCACCGCTGTCGTCCATCGACCCTCCGTCCGTGATCCTGCTCGTCACGGACAGCCTTCCGGAAGACGCGGCCGGGCGCAGGTCGGGCGGAGGCGTCAGACGACGCTCGTGCTGCCCGCCGCGCGGGTGCCGCGGAGCCGCTGCGCCGGGGTGGCCCAGACGTCGGCCAGCGTGACGGTGCTCAGCCCGCGCTCGGCGATGAGCGCGAGCAGGTCGCCGTACAGCGTCGTCACCGTGGCGTGGTTGGCGTGGCCGACGATGATCCGCTGGGCGCTGAACCACCTCCGGGCGGCGTCCATGAGCTCGGCAGGGGTCAGCACCCGCGAGTCCTCGAGGGTGCCGTCCCACATGACCACGGTGGGGTGCCCCTGGTCGGCGGCGATCCGGTCGACGCGCTCGTCGCGGGCGCCGTACGGCGGGCGGAAGAACGGGCTGTCGCGGACGCCGAAGACGTCGCGCAGGAAGTCGCGGTTGCGGCCGATCTCGTCGGCCACCGCGCGGTCGTCGAGCGTGGTGAGGTCGGGGTGGGACCAGGTGTGGTTGCCCAGGGCGACCTGGCCGGAGTCGACGAGGGGACGCAGCGCCGCCGCGTTCTCCTCCCACGACCGGTAGCAGCCGTTGGGGAAGAAGGTCAGCCGGGTGCCGCTGTCGGCGGCGAACGTCGCGAAGGCGGCGACCACCTCGGTGCTCGTGCCGTCGTCGATGGTCAGGGCGAGCGACGTCCCCTCGCCGGGCAGCCCCTGCACGACCCCGGTGGGCGGGAGGAGCGGCGGGGGTGGCGGGGGTGCCTCGACCGCGGCGGCCGAGGCCGCCAGCGGCGGCGCCTCGCGCGGACCCGGGAGGGGCTCGTCGCGGGTCACGCCGCGACCCACCGCGGCACCGGCCAGGCCGGCCGCCAGGGCGAGGAGGAACCTCCGGCGTTCCATGCCGCGGACGGTATTGAGGCGCCCGGGCGTGTTCCGGAAGCGACCCGGGCGACGCGCCGAATCACTTCGCGCCGCGAGCACCCGTGCGCGGGGCGTGATCACTGGCCTGACTGGCCGCGACCGGCCCGTTCCAACCGGTGAACGACCGCCGTCTCACCCGTGCGGGGGGTGAGCCCGTGTAGCGGTTCTAGAAAGTTTCAGTACCTCGCGCTCCGTGCCGAAGGGATGACGCACATGGAAGTACGGATGTCACCAAGGAGGTGTACGGAATGCGCAGCACTGTGCAGGGCTCCCCGCCAGACGCGCCGGACTACGGCGTGACCTGGGGCGGCGTCCCACTGCAGGCGAAGCGAGCGATGACGGTCGCCGTGGCCACTCTCGTGGCGGCAGGGCTCTTCGGCCCCGCCACCGCGTCGGCGGCGTCGCTCTCGTCGTCGGCCGACCAGGTGTCGGTCATCGTGCGCGAGGCCGCCGGTTCGGGGAACGCCCCCGAGCGGGCGGTGGCCGCGTACGGCGGTTCGGTCACGCGTGAGCTCGGGATCATCGGCGGGTTCACCGCCGACGTCCCCGTCGACCGGATCGACGCGCTCCGCGGCGTCGCGGGCGTCGAGTCGGTCAGCGAGAACGCCTCGCTGACCCTCAACGGTCTGACCAGCGGCACCATCGGCGGCCTGTTCCAGAAGGTCACCGAGGCCGCCACGACCGTGACCCAGCCGGTGACGAACGTCGTCGAGCCCGTCGTCGAGAACACCACGACGACGGTCGCGGAGACCACCGCCGCGGCGGCCAGGACCGTCAACGAGACCGTCGCGGGGCAGGCCGGCCAGCCCGGTTCGCTCTACACGATCGCCAACGACGTCACCGGCGCCTCGGCGATGTGGGACGCCGGCTACACCGGCGCGGGCGTGGACGTGGCCGTCATCGACTCGGGCGCCGTCCCGGTCGACGGCTTCACCGCGTCCGGGAAGCTCCTCTACGGCCCCGACCTGTCCTTCGAGGTCGGGACGCCGCTGGAGAACCTGGACACGAACGGTCACGGCACCCACATGGCCGGCATCATCGGCGGCCGGGACGACGCCGCGAGCGCTCCGTACTCCGGTGACTCGGGCAACTACATCGGCATGGCGCCGGACGCCCGGATCGTCAGCATCAAGGTCGCTGACGCCCTGGGCCACACCGACGTCTCGCAGGCCATCGCGGCCATCGACTGGGTCACCGAGCACGGTGACGACAACGGTCTGAACGTCCGCGTGGTCAACATGTCGTTCGGCACCGACGGCGTCCAGAGCTACCAGCTCGACCCGCTCGCCTACGCCGCCGAGCAGGCGTGGCACAAGGGCATCGTGGTCGTCGTGGCCGTCGGCAACGAGGGCTTCGGCACCGGGAAGGTCAACAACCCGGCCACGGACCCCTACGTCATCGCCGTCGGCAGTGCCGGCACCAACGGCACGGCGGACACCGCCGACGACACCGTCTCCTCGTTCTCGAACGACGGTGACGGCACCCGCAACCCCGACGTGGTCGCCCCCGGCGAGCGCGTCGTGAGCCTCCGCAGCCCGAACTCGTTCCTGGACCAGTCGGCGCCGAGTGCTCGTGTCGGGGAGAAGCTGTTCCGCGGTAGCGGCACCTCGCAGGCGGCAGCCGTCGTCTCGGGCGCCGCGGCGCTGCTGATCAGCCAGCGTCCGGAGATCACGCCGGACGAGGTCAAGGCGCTGCTCATGGGGACGGCCAACACCATCCCCGGCGCCACGGCCGCCCAGCAGGGTTCGGGTCTCATCGACCTGGCCGAGGCGATGAACACCCCCACGCCGGAGAACGCGGTGCAGACGCACGCGCGCTCGACCGGTGCGGGCTCCCTGGACGCCGCCCGTGGGTCGGTGGTCGTGGAGGTCGACGGCGAGGCCGTCACCGGTGAGGTCGACGTGACCGGTCAGGCGATCGACGAGTCGAACGCCGAGACCCTGGCCCAGGGCGTCACCGAGATCGTCGAGGACGCCGCCGCGGAGACGGTCGAGGCCATCTCCGAGCTGCCTGCCGAGGAGCAGGCCGAGGTGATCGAGGACCTGCCGCCCGCGCAGCAGGCCGAGGTCGCCGAGCAGGCCGAGCTCGCCGGCGTCAGCTGGTCGGGCGTGTCCTGGTCCGGCGTCAGCTGGAGCGGCGTGAGCTGGTCCGGCGTCAGCTGGAGCGGCGTGTCCTGGTCCGGCGTCAGCTGGAGCGGCGTGAGCTGGTCCGGCGTCAGCTGGAGCGGCGTGTCCTGGTCCGGCGTCAGCTGGTCCGGTGTGTCCTGGTCCGGTGTCAGCTGGAGCGGTGTCTCCTGGTCCGGCGTGAGCTGGTCCGGGGTCAGCTGGTCCGGCGCGGACTGGTCCTAAGAAGGAGGTGACGACGATGACGAACGGTGTCTCCGACAACCGGTCCGGTGTGAACCGGCTCAGCGTTCCCCAGCGGATCATGCTGCTGACGGGCGTGCTGGCCGCGGTGGCGACGGCGCTGTTCGTCGTCGTCGTCCACCCGCTCGCCGGAGCATCCACGGCTCTGCCCCTGCCGTGGGTGGTCTGGGCGGTCGCCTTCGCCGTCAGCGAGGCGTTCCCGGTGCACGTCCAGGTCAAGCGGGACGCGCACACCTTCTCCGTCAGCGACCTGGTGATGGCCGCCGGCCTGGTGCTGACCACCCCCGGCGACCTCGTCGTCGCCCAGGTGGTCGGCGTCGCGGCCGCCCTCGCCCTGCACCGCCGCCAGCGCGGTCTCAAGCTCGCCTTCAACACGGCGCTGTTCGCCCTCACCGGCTCGGTGGCGACGACGGTTTACGCGCTGCTGTGCTCGCCGCTCACCCCGGGCTGGTACTGGCTGGCGGCGCTGGTCGCGATCGTCGGTGCCACCCTGGTCGGCAACGCGAGCATCTTCGCGGTCATGAGCATCTCCGAGGGCCGCGTCGACCCGGGCAACTTCCTGGCGATGTGCACCCTCACGGTGCCGGCCGCACTCGCCTCGGCCGCGATCGGCCTGCTCGTCGCCCGCACCGCCGTGGCCGACCCCGCCGCGCTGGCCCTGCTGGCGCTGCCCACGATCCTGATCATTGCCTCGTACCGCGCCTACACCGGCGCCCGCGAGCAGCAGGAGAACCTGCGCCTGCTGCACGAGGTCACCTCCCTGCTGCACGCCGGCGACACCCAGGAGGCGCTCGGCGACTTCCTGGACTCCGTCCGCTCGGCCTTCCGCGCCGAGATGGCCGAGCTCGTGCTGCTCGGCCCGGCCGGCCGCGACGGCGCGACGGTGAGCCGCAGCCGCGAGGGTGCCGACGCCGTCGTCATGGCGCCGCTCGACAACCCCGAGGACCACCACCGGCTGCTGCGCCTGGCGACCTCGTCCGGCGCCCTCACCACCCGCACGGGCACCGGCACCGGCGCGGCGCTCGACAGCTACGCCGCCGAGCGCGGCCTCAAGGACGCCGTCGCCGCGGCGCTGCGCACCGAGGACCGCGTGCACGGCCTGCTGCTCGTCGGCGGCCGCATCGGTGACGTCACCACGTTCACCTCGCGCGACCTCGCGCTGCTGGACACGTTCGCCCGGCACGTCGCCACCTCCCTCGAGCGCGGCCGCCTGGAGGAGAACCTCCGCCAGGTCACGGACCTCAAGGAGCAGCTGCGGCACCAGGCGCTGCACGACCCGCTGACCGGGCTGCCCAACCGCACCCTGTTCCTGGACCGCGTGCGGCACGCCGTCGACACCGCCGGCCGCAGCGGCGTCCACCCGGCCGTGCTCTACCTGGACCTCGACGGGTTCAAGCCGGTCAACGACACCTTCGGCCACGAGGCCGGCGACGTGCTCCTGCGGACGGTCGCCGACCGGCTCCGCGGGTGCCTGCGCCCGGCCGACACGGCCGCCCGCCTGGGCGGTGACGAGTTCGTCGTCCTGCTCAACGGGCCGATCGACCGCTTCGGCGTGGCCCGCGTCATCGAGCGCATCCGCGCCCAGCTCGACGTCCCCGTCGTGCTCGGCGACGACGTCGTCGCCACCGTCGGCGCCAGCATCGGCGTCGCGCTCGGGGACGACGTCCCGGACGCCGACACGCTCGTCCGGCACGCCGACATCGCGATGTACACCGCGAAGCGCTCGGCGGGCAACGACTTCGTCGTCTACGAGCCCGGCCTGGGCAACACCACGACCACCCGTAAGGACGTCGCGGCCGAGCTGGCCCAGGGCATCGCGAACGGCGAGCTGCGCACCTTCTACCAGCCGCTCATCGACATGCGCACCGGCCGCCCCATCGGGGCCGAGGCCCTCGTCCGGTGGCAGCACCCGGTCGACGGGCTGCGCGCCCCCGACCAGTTCATCGCGCTGGCGGAGGAGAGCGGCCTGATCACCAAGATCGGCGAGCTCGTCCTCAACGACGCCTGCACGCAGGCCGCCCGGTGGGTGGCCGAGTCCCCGGACCAGGACGACCTCCTGGTGACGGTGAACCTGTCCGCGCGTCAGGTGGCCGACGACCAGATCGTCGAGCAGGTCCGCGAGGCGCTGTCGAGCTCCGGGCTGGAGCCGCACCGGCTGGTCCTCGAGATCACCGAGACGGTGCTCATGCAGGACCGGGACGCCGCGGCCGCCACCCTGTGGCTGCTCAAGGGCCTCGGCGTGCGGATCGCCATCGACGACTTCGGCACCGGCTACTCGTCGCTGGCCTACCTGCGCCGCTTCCCGATCGACATGCTCAAGGTGGCCCGCGAGTTCGTCGACGGCCTCGGCCGCGACGCCCACGACGACGTCATCACCCGGGCGATCGTGGAGCTGGCCGGCACCCTCGGCCTGCTCACGGTGGCGGAGGGCATCGAGACCACGCAGCAGTCGGAGACCGTCGCGGCCCTGGGCTGCGACATCGCGCAGGGCTACCTGTTCTCCCGGCCGATCGAGGCGGACGCGGTCAGCGCCGTCATGTCGGCGTCGCAGGTCTCCGCGGTCGTCCAGCCGCGCGTCCTCGACAGCGACCGGGACGAGCCGGCCGGTGAGCTCGCGCCGGCCTGACGGTCAGGCGGCGGGCACCAGCCCGGCCTCCTCGATCAGGCGGGCCTGCTCGCGGCACCACGGGGACCAGGCATCGCCCTCCGTCTCCTGCCGGCGGCGGAACCCGGCCCAGTCCAGCAGCTCCCACTCCTCCACCTCGGAGGGGTCGGGCTCGGGCGTGCCGGTGAACCGGCCGAGGTAGACCGGGCAGATCTCGTTCTCGACCACACCCCGGAACTCGGCGCGGTAGCGGTAGCCGGGCAGCGCGGGGCGGATGTCCGCGACGCCCAGCCCGAGCTCGAAGCGGGCGCGCCGCGCGATCGCCGAGGCGTCGTCCTCGCCGGGGCCCGGGTGGCCGCAGACGGTGTTGGTCCACATGCCGGGGAACGTGGCCTTGTCCACCGCCCGGCGGGTGAGCAGCAGGCGGCCGGCGTCGTCGAAGAGGTAGGCCGAGAAGGCGCGGTGCAGCGGGGTCTCCCCGTGGTGCACCAGCGGCTTGGGCATCGTGCCGACGGACCGCCCGTCGTCGTCGACGAGAACGATGAGCTCCGGGGCGGGGGTCGTCACGGCCCCATCGTCCCCGACGCGTGGCGACCGCGCCGCCACGCGTCCGGATCAGGCGTCCGGATCAGGCGTCGTAGTCGACGGTGACGGCGTCCGAGACGGGCAGCGACTGGCAGGTGAGGACGTAGCCCGCCGCGACCTCCTCCGGTTCCAGGGCGTAGTTGCGGCGCATCCGCACCTCTCCCCCGGTGACCCGCGCCCGGCACGTGCCGCAGACGCCGCCCTTGCAGGCGAACGGAAGGTCGCCGCGCACCCGCTGGGCCGCGTCCAGCAGCGGCACGTCGCGGGGCAGGGTGAGCGGCGTGGCCCGGCCGTCGAGGACGACGGTC
This sequence comes from Blastococcus sp. SYSU D00922, assembly GCF_054050495.1. Taxonomy (NCBI): domain Bacteria; kingdom Bacillati; phylum Actinomycetota; class Actinomycetes; order Geodermatophilales; family Geodermatophilaceae; genus Blastococcus; species Blastococcus sp. SYSU D00922. The sequence continues at coordinate 30,236 of NZ_JBJGZL010000006.1, read as the reverse complement.
ACCTCGCTCGCGGGTCCGGTGACCGCGGAGGCGTCACCCCGGACCGGCTGCGGCGGCACGTCGTCGACGTAGAACAGCTCCTGGTGCACCCGCTCCCGCGGCACGCCCAGGTCGGCGAGCAGGGCGCGGGCATCGGTGACCAGCCCGTGCGGTCCGCAGAGCCACCAGTGGTCGACCCGCCCGGGGTCGACCAGCGCGCCGACCAGCCGGCGCAGCCGCTCCCCCACCAGCCGGCCGCTGGTCACGTCGGAGTCGCGGGCCTCGCGGGACAGCACGTGCAGCAGCGTGAACCGCGGACCGTGCCGGTCCTTCAGGTCGGCCAGCTCGTCGGCGAACATCACCGTGTCCGCCCGGCGGTTGCCGTAGAGCAGCGTGACCGTCGACCTGCCGTCGGCGAGCGCGCTGGCGGCCAGGGACAGGGCCGGCGTGATGCCCGACCCGGCGACGACGAAGACGTGGTCTCCCGGGACCGACAGGTCGGTCGTGAACCGGCCGGACGGCGGCAGCATCTCCACCTCGTCGCCGGGGCGGACCCTGTGCACCAGCCAGGAGGAGAACAGCCCGCCCGGCACCTCGCGGACGCCGATGCGCAGCGGCGCTCCCGCGGGCGCGCAGATCGAGTAGTCGCGGCGCTCGTCGCGCCCGGCGTCCGTGCGCCGCAGCGTGAGCGACTGGCCTGGCCGGAAGGCGAACTCAGCGGCCAGCTCCTCCGGGACGTCGAAGGTGACGGCCGCGGCGTCGTCGGTCAGCCGGTCGACGCGCGCCACTGTCAGCCGGTGGAACGTGCGGCGCCGGGTCAGCACGGGCGCGGCCGTCACTAGATCTCCTTCACGTGCTCGAACGGCTCCCGGCACTGCCGGCACCGGCGCAGCGCCGTGCAGGCGGTGGCGCCGAACTCGCTGACCTCCTCCGTGTCCGCGGAGCCGCAGAGCGGGCAGGCGGCGGTCCGGCGCGGCCGGCCCAGGTCCAGCGGCACCGGCCCCGGCGGCCGGGCGGGGGCCGCGCCCGGCGGCGCGATGCCGGCCTGGGCGAGCTTGCGGCGGCCCTCGGCCGAGATCCAGTCGGTGCTCCACGCCGGCCAGAGCACCGTGCGGACGTCGACCCGCTCGAACCCGGCGTCGTGCAGGGCGTGCAGCAGGTCGGCGCGCATCACGCCGATCGCCGGGCAGCCGGAGTACGTGGGGGTGATCTCGACGACCACGGTGCCGTCGGCCTCGGTGCGCACGTCGCGGAGGACGCCGAGGTCGGCGAGGGTCAGGACCGGGAGCTCCGGGTCGACGACCGCCTCGGCGACCGGTCGCGGGTCGAGCCGCTCGTCCCCGCGCCGGCCGGTCCGCCGCAGCGTCCGCCCGCTCACCACGTCGCCCCCGGGTGGGCGCGGGCGAGGCCCTGCAGCCCGTCGAGGAGGGCGGCCAGCTCCGGACCGTGGCGGCCCGCATGCCCTTGCGGCGGGAAGTCGGCGGGCCACGGAGGGACGGCGAGGGTGGCCCGCTCCAGCACCTGGGTCAGGACGCCGCGGACCTCGTCCCGGAGGACGACCGGGTCCACCCCGACCCGCTCCCCCGCCAGCCGGCGCTCGACGTCGGTGGCGGCGAAGAGGTCCGCGGTGAGCGGCCAGACGGCGTCGGCAGCGGCCTGCGCGCGCCGGTGCGACTCCGCCGTCCCGTCGCCGAGCCGCAGCACCCAGCGCGCGGCGTGGTCGCGGTGGTAGGTCAGCTCGGGGACGGCCTTGGCCGCGACCGCGGCCAGCACCGGGTCGCGCGACCCGCGCAGCCGGGCGGCCAGCGCGAGGCGCCACGTCGAGGCCACGAGCAGCCGGACGACGGTGTGCGCGAAGTCCCCGTTCGGGGCGGCCGCCAGGCCTGCGCAGCGGAACTCGTCGGCGTCGCGGAAGTAGGCCAGCGCGTCCTCGTCCGGCACCGCCGCACCCGCGCGGTCCCGCGACCGCCCGACCACCCCGCACGACCCGGCCCGCGCGAGCAGCAGCCGCGCCTGCCCGAGCAGGTCGAGGGCGATGTTGGCCAGCGCCACCTCCTCCTCGAGCTCGGGGGCCCGGGTGATCCACTCGGTCAGGCGCTGGCTGAGCACGAGCGCGTCGTCGCCGAGCATGAGGCAGTAGGCGCCGAGGTCGGCCGGGTCGACGCCCGCCGGGACCGTGGTGTCGACGCCGGCGAGCGGGTCGTCGAACCCGGTGCCGAACGCCCAGCGCGCCTCGTCGCCGTGGGCGGCGGTCAGCGCGTCGTAGACGGTCTCCTCGTGCATCAGATGTGCGGGACGTCGTCGGGGATGTCGTAGAACGTCGGGTGCCGGTAGACCTTGTCGCCACTGGGGGCGAACATCGGGTCCTTCTCGTCCGGGCTCGACGCGGTGATGTCGGCCGAGCGGACCACCCAGATGCTCACGCCCTCGTTGCGGCGCGTGTAGAGGTCGCGGGCGGCGTGCACGGCCATCTCGTCGTCCGGCGCGTGCAGCGAGCCGACGTGCACGTGGTTGAGCCCGCGCTTGCCCCGGACGAAGACCTCGTAGAGCGGCCAGTCGCGGCGGCTCACCGACGGCTCCGGTCGCACCGGGACGCCGGTCACCGGGACCGCGCCGTGGCCCCCCTCGGCGGTGAGGTCGGTGCTCATGCGTGCTTCTCCGCGTACGCGGTGGCCGCCTCGGTCACCCACGCGTTGTCGTCGCGCGCGGCCCGCCGGCGGGCGATCCGCACCCGGTTCATCGGCCCCTCACCGCTGATCACCGTCCGGAACTCCGCCCAGTCGATCGCGCCGAACCGGTGGTGCCCGGCGTCGGCGTCCCAGGACAGCTCCGGGTCGGGCAGCGTGACCCCCAGGAACTCCGCCTGCGGCACCGTCATGTCGACGAAGCGCTGGCGGAGCTCGTCGTTGGTGTGCCGCTTGACCCCCCACGCCATCGACTGCGCGGTGTTGGGGCTGTCGGCGTCCGGCGGGCCGAACATCATGAGCGAGGGCCACCACCACCTGTCGACGGCGTCCTGCACCATCGCCCGCTGCTCATCGGTGCCGCGCATCATCGTGAGCAGCAGCTCGTAGCCCTGCCGCTGGTGGAACGACTCCTCCTTGCAGATGCGGATCATCGCGCGGGCGTAGGGCCCGTAGCTCGACCGGCACAGCGGGACCTGGTTGCAGATGGCCGCGCCGTCGACCAGCCAGCCGATGACGCCGACGTCGGCGTAGGACAGCGTCGGGTAGTTGAAGATCGAGCTGTACTTCTGCCGGCCCTCGACGAGCTTGTCGGTGAGGTCGGCCCGGTCGGCGCCGAGCGTCTCCGCGGCCGAGTACAGGTACAGCCCGTGCCCGGCCTCGTCCTGCACCTTGGCCAGCAGGATCGCCTTGCGGCGCAGGCTCGGGGCCGACAGCAGCCAGTCGCCCTCGGGCTGCATCCCGATGATCTCCGAGTGGGCGTGCTGGGCGATCTGGCGGATCAGCGTCCGGCGGTACCCCTCGGGCATCCAGTCCCGCGGTTCGATCCGGTGGTCGGCCGCGATGGTGGCCTCGAAGTCGCGCTCGAGGTCGGGCGCGGGGGGCGAATCGACGGTCACGCACCCCTCCTCGTCGATTTACTGACCAACTGGTCGGTAAAGTCTACCGCGCCATGAGACCTGAGTCACAGACCCCCGCCGTCGGTGTCGCCCGCCGCGGGCGCCCCGGCCACTCGCTCGACTCGCTCCTGACCGTCGCGGTCGCCGTCTTCAACGAGCGGGGCTTCGAGGCGACGAGCATGGACGAGCTGGCCGGCCGGCTCGGCATCACCAAGTCGGCGATCTACCACCACGTGCCGCGCAAGGACGAGCTGCTGCGCCTGGCCCTCGACCGCGCCCTGGACGGGCTGTTCGCCGTCACCCGGGAGCCGGGGGCGCGCACCGGCCGGGCGATCGACCGGCTGGAGCACGTCGTCCGGGGGTCGGTCCGGGTGCTGACGACGGAGCTGCCGTTCGTGACCCTCCTGCTGCGCGTGCGCGGGAACTCCGACGTGGAGGTGGCCGCGCTGCAGCGCCGCCGCGAGTTCGACCGGATCGTCGCCGGCCTGGTCCGGGACGCCGCCGCGGAGGGCACCGTCCGCGCCGACGTGCCCGCGGGGGTCGTCGCGCGCCTGCTCTTCGGCACCGTCAACTCGCTGACGGAGTGGTACCGCCCCGACGGGCCGCTGACCGGGGAGCAGCTGGCCGACGCCGTCGTCGCCACCGCCTTCTCCGGGTTGCGCACCCCCTGACCCGCCGCTCCTGGAGTCCCGCTCCCGCTCCTCGAGCCCTGCAGGGCACCGGTAGCGGGAACACCGGTCCGGGAGCGACGGCGAGGCGGCTCCCCGACCCCATGCATGGACCGGTGACCCGCCGGGGCACAGTCCCGTCGTGGACAGCTTCCGCCGCGACGGCCTGACCTTCGACGTCATCGACGCCGGCCCCTCCGACGGGGAGCCGGTCGTCCTGCTGCACGGGTTCCCGCAGGACTGCACCGCCTGGGACCGGGTCGCGCCCGCCCTGCACCAGCACGGCCTGCGCACGCTCGCCCCCGATCAGCGCGGCTACTCCCCGATGGCGCGGCCGCGCACCCGGAAGCACTACGCGCTCCGGGAGACGACGGAGGACGTGCTGGCCATGCTCGACGCGGCCGGGATCAAGAAGGCGCACGTCGTCGGGCACGACTGGGGCGGCATCGCCGCGTGGGCGCTGGGCGCGTGGCACCCGGACCGGGTGCGGACGCTGACCGCGATCTCGGTGCCGCACCCCGCCGCGATGGCGAAGGCCATGGTGATCAGCGACCAGGCGCTGCGCTCGTTCTACGTGGCGCTGTTCCAGCTGCCCCTGCTGCCGGAGCGGCTGCTGCTGGCCGGGAACGGGGAGGCCCTGCGCCGGGTGCTGAGGCGGGGCGGCCTGCCCGACGACGCGGTCGACCGCTACGTCGCGCGGATGCGCGAGCCGGGAGCGCTGTCCTCGGCGCTGGGCTGGTACCGCGCCCTGCCCTGGAGCGGGCGCGACCCGGTGGGCAGGGTGCGGGTCCCGACCCTGCACCTGTGGAGCACCGAGGACGCGTTCCTGGGCCGCGCCGCGACCGAGGCGACCGGGCAGTTCGTGGACGCCCCCTACCGCCTCGAGGTCCTGGACGGCGTGACGCACTGGATCCCCGAGCTGGCCCCGGAGCGGGTGGCCGAGCTGGTCACCGCGCACGTCCGCGCCGCCTGAGGGCGACCACCGTGACCGCGACGGGGACCGACCTCCCCCGGGCCGAGCGGCTGGACCGGCTGCCCTTCACCCGGGAGCACGGCCGCCTGGTCGTGGGGTCGGGTCTGGGCTGGGCGCTCGACGCCATGGACGTCGGGCTCATCTCCTTCGTCATGGCCGCGCTCGCCGTGCAGTGGGACCTCTCCCCGACCGAGCTGTCGTGGATCGGCTCGATCGGCTTCGCGGGGATGGCGCTGGGCGCGACGCTGGGCGGTCTGCTCGCCGACAGGTTCGGACGGCGGCAGGTCTTCGCGCTCACCCTGCTGGTCTTCGGCCTGGCGACCGGGGCGGCCGCCCTCGCCTGGTCGGTCGGCGCGTTGCTGGTCTTCCGCTTCCTCATCGGCCTGGGGCTCGGGGCGGAGCTGCCGGTCGCCTCGACCCTGGTCAGCGAGTTCGCGCCGGCACGGGTGCGCGGGCGGGTGGTCGTGCTGCTGGAGGCGTTCTGGGCGGTCGGCTGGACCCTGTCCGCGCTGATCGGCTACTTCGTCGTCCCCGCCAGCGACGACGGGTGGCGGTGGGCCCTGGCGATCGGAGCGCTGCCGGCGCTCTACGCCGCGTTCGTCCGGCGGGGCCTGCCCGAGTCGGTGCGCTTCCTGGAGGCCCGGGGCCGCGTCGATGAGGCCGAGGCGGCGGTGCGCCGCTTCGAGCGGGCGGCGGGCGTCGGGCCGGTCGGCTCCCCGCCACCGGTGCCGGTCCGCTCCCCCGGCCCGCGGGCGCTGTGGGCGTCGGGCACGCGGCTGCGCACCGCGGCCCTCTGGGTCGTCTGGTTCAGCATCAACTTCGCCTACTACGGCGCGTTCATCTGGCTGCCGACGCTGCTCGTGGCCGACGGGTTCTCGCTGGTCCGCTCGTTCGGCTTCACCCTCGTCATCACCCTGGCCCAGCTCCCGGGGTACGCGGTCGCCGCCGTCCTCATCGAGACCTGGGGACGCCGGGCGACGCTGGCCACCTTCCTGGTCGGCTCGGCGGTCGGCGCCGGGCTGTTCGCCGCCGCCGACGGCGAGACCGCCGTCCTGCTCACCGGCATGGTGCTGTCGTTCTTCAACCTCGGCGCCTGGGGCGCGCTGTACGCGGTGACGCCCGAGGTCTACCCGACGGTCCTGCGGGCCACGGGCGCCGGAGCGGCCGCGGGCTTCGGCCGGCTGGCCTCGATCGCCGCACCCCTGTGCGTTCCGCCGCTGCTCGACGCGGGCGGTACCGGGCTCGTGTTCGGCACCTTCGCGGCGTTCTTCGTCCTGGGCGGGCTGGCCACCTGGGGGCTGCCGGAGCGCCGCGGCCGGTCGCTGGACGACGCCGCACCGGAGGACCTGTCGCGGGGCACGGGAGCGGAGCACAGTCCGGGGGCATGACCCTCGACCCGGTGGACACCAACCCCCACCACTACCGCGTCGTCTTCGAGAACGAGCGGGTGCGCGTCCTCGAGTACACCGACGCCCCCGGCGACCGGACGACGCCGCACGCGCACCCGGACAGCGTCATGCACACCCTGAGCGCGTTCCGGCGGCGGCTGCACGCGGGCGACGCCCACCGCGACGTCGAGATGCCCGCCGGTCTGACCGGGTGGCTGCCGGCGCAGCAGCACAGCGGCGAGAACATCGGCGACACCCCGACCCACGTGCTGTTCGTCGAGCTGAAGGAGGGCGCGGCAGGCCCGCTGGGGACCTCCCTGGGCCCCGACCGACCGGCATCATCACCCGCGTGACCGCACCCGACGACCTGCCCCGCGAGATCGGCCGCCCGGCGACCGCCGCCCTGACCGAGGCCGGCTACACGCGCCTCAACCAGCTCGACGGCGTGCCCTCGCGCGACCTGCTCGCGCTGCACGGTGTCGGACCCAAGGCGGTCGCCGTGCTCCGCGCCGCCCTCGCCGAGCGCGGGCTCTCGCTGGGATAGATGCAAAGAGTTCTTTGCAAAGACTTCTTTGCGGTCTACCGTCGTCGGCATGGCCGACATCCCTCCCGGCAGCGCCATCGACGTCCACGACCCACGGGCGCTGCGCGCGCTGGCCCACCCGCTGCGCATGAGCCTCCTGGCCGCGCTGCGCAGCGACGGACCGTCCACCGCCAGCCGGCTCGCCGAACGGCTGGGCGAGAGCAGCGGGGCGACCAGCTACCACCTGCGGCAGCTGGCCGGCTTCGGCTTCGTCGAGGAGGTGCCCGACGAGGGCACCGGCCGGGAGCGGTGGTGGCGCGCGCTGCACCGCAGCACCCGCTGGAACTCCGAGGAGGTGCTCGACCAGCCCGGCGGCCGCGAGCTGGTCGACGAGCTCACCGACCGGCTGGTCGCCCACCAGCGCCGCATGCTCGCCGCCTTCGCCGCCGAGCGCGACGAGACCGACGACGACTGGCGGGCCGCCGCGTCGCTCAACGACTGGGCCCTGCGGCTGTCGCCCGCCCGGGCCCGCGAGCTGATCAACGAACTGAACGCCGTCGTCCAGCGCTGGCGCGACGAGAACGAGGAACCCGACCAGCCGCTCGTGCACGTGCTGCTGGACCTGTTCACGCTGAAGGACTACCCGCTGTGAGCAGGGTGCTGACGCCGGCGCAGGCCCGTCGCCGCTTCGTCGGGCTCACCGCGCTGCGCTGGCTGCCCGTCGGGGTCGCCGTCCCGGTCTCGGTCCTGCTGGCGACCGAGCGGGGCCTGTCCCCCGCCGACATCGGCGTCACCGTGGCGATCTACGGCGCGGTGACCCTGCTGCTCGAGCTGCCCACCGGCGGGCTGGCCGACGCCATCGGCCACCGGCCGGTGCTGGCGCTCTCCGGCCTCTTCACCACGGCCGGGCTGCTCACCATGGCCGTGGCCGACAGCATGCTGGTGTTCTCGATCGCCTGGGCGCTCAAGGGCGTCGCGCGGGCGCTCGACTCGGGGCCGCTCGAGGCGTGGTACGTCGACACCGTGCACCGGGGCGATCCGGACGCGGAGATCACCACGGGGTTGTCCCGGGCGGCGGCGGCCGACGCGGCGGGGCTCACCGTCGGTGCGGTCGTCGGTGGCGTGCTGCCGTTGCTCGCCGAGCGCGACGGGGCGGCGGCGCTCGCCCTGCCGCTGCTGCTCGCGGCGGCGTTCGCGGTGGTCCACGTCGTGGCGGTCCTGCTGCTCGTCGTCCCCGTCCGGGCGGCGCACGCGTCCGGGGCGGCGGCGCTGCGCGGCGGCCTCCGCGAGGTGCCCCTGGTCGTCCGGGCGACCGTGCGGCTGGTGCTGCACGAGCGGCTGCTGCGGCTGCTGCTGGCGGTGTCCTTCCTGGTCGGGCTGGTCCTCACCGCGCTGGAGCTGCTCGGACCCCTGCACTTCGCCGAGCTGTCGGGGTCGGCCGAGGTGGGCTCGGCGGTGTTCGGCGTCGTCACCGCGCTGTCGTTCGCCGCGGCCGCTCTGGGCTCGCTGCTCGCACCGGGCCTGGGCCGGGCCGCCGGCGGCTCCGTCGTGCTGGTCAGCGCGGGGACCTCCGTGCTCGCCGCGGGCGCCATCGCGGCGGTGGCGCTGGCGCCCGGGGTGGTGCTCGCGGCGGTCGCCTACGCGGTGTTCTACCTGCTGAACGCCGCCGCGTGGCCGCTGCGCAAGCAGCTGATGCACGACCGGACGACGTCGGCGCAGCGGTCCACCACCGTCTCGGCGTCGTCCCTGGCGCTCATGGTCGGCGGGCTATTGGGCAACCTGGTCCTCCCCCGCGTCGCCGACACCGCCGGGCTGCCGGCCGGCCTGCTCGCCGGAGCGGCCGGGATGCTGCTGCTGGCCGTGGTGTCCCTCGGCCTGCGGGCCGACCCCGGGGAGGAGCGCACGGAGGCGGCGGTGCGCCGGGTTGCGCGCGACCCGATCGGGTAGCGCCAGCCCATGCCCGATCTCTCCCCCGGCCACCTCGCCGGCCTGACCGTCGCGGTCACCGGCGCCTCCGGCAACGTCGGCACCGCCCTGCTCCGGCGCCTGACCGCACCGGGCTCCGGCGTCGCGGAGGTCCGCGGCCTGGCCCGCCGCCGGCCGCCGGACATCGCCCCGTACGCGGGGGTGCGGTGGTACCTGACCGACCTCGGCGAGCCGGCGAGCCAGGAGGACCTCGCCGGGTTCCTGGACGGCGTCGACGCGGTCGTGCACCTGGCGTGGGCGCTGCAGCCGGGGCGCCGGCCCGAGGAGCTGCGCCGGGTCAACGTCGAGGGCACCGAGCGCGTCGCGCGTGCCGCCGCCACCGCGGGCGTCGCGCAGTTCGTGCACATGTCCTCCATCGGCGCCTACACCGGCGGGGCCGTCGGGCAGAAGGTCACCGAGGACTGGCCGACGACGGGCGTGCAGAGCTCCCAGTACAGCCGGGACAAGTCCGAAGCCGAGCGGGTCGTGCGCGAGGTCGTGGGCCGGCCCGACGGGACCACCCTGACCGTCGTGCGGCCGACCCTGGTGCTGCAGCCGGAGGCGGGCAGCGAGATCGGCCGCTACTTCCTCGGGCCCCTGCTCTTCGGCGCCGCACGCGCCCTCCCGGGTGCCGTGGCGCGGCTGCTGCCCCTCCCCCTGCCGTCCGTCGCCGTCTCGTTCGTCCACGCGGACGACGTGGCGGACGCCCTCGTGCGGATGCTCGACCGCCGCGCGCCGGGTCCGTTCAACCTGGCCGCCGAACCGGTGCTGGACCCGGACGCGATCGCCCGGGCCCTGGGGACGGTGCGCGTCCCCGTCCCGGCGCGCGTCCTGCGGGCGGGGCTGCACGCGGCGTTCACCGCGCGCCTGGTGCCGACGGAGCCGGGATGGCTCGACCTGGGGACGCAGCTGCCTGCCCAGGACACCACCCGCGCCCGCCGGCTCCTGGACTGGGTGCCCGCCCACCGCAGCGACGAGGTGCTCGCCCAGTTCGTCCCCGCCCTCGGCCGGGGCGACGGCGCACCGGGCGACCTGCTGCGGCCCGCCGGCGGCCGGACGCTCGACCCGTCCGGCGACCCGGCGAACACCCCGGACCGGCGGCCGGACTGACTCAGCCCGGCGTGCTGCCCAGCAGCGTGCGGGTCATGGCGTTGCGGGTGTCGAGCAGCTCGTCGAGCGCCGCCGAGAGGTCCGCGGCCGACACCGCCAGCTCCTCGCCGTCGGGCGTGCGCGTCGCCGCGAGCAGCGCCGCCCGGCGGAGCAGCTCCTTGAGGAACGACGCGGTCACGCCCTCGGTCCGCGCGACGACGTCGTCCAGGCCCGAGGTGTCCACCCGGAGCTCGCCCCGGTAGAGCTCGAACAGCGCACGGCGGCCGGTGGCGTCGGGCAGCTCGAGCGCGACGGCCTGGTCGACCCGCCCGGGGCGGGCCGCCAGCGCCGGCTCGAGCAGGTCCGCGCGGTTGGTCGTCAGCACGAAGACGACGTCGGCGTCCTCGGCCAGCCCGTCCATCTCGTTGAGCAGCTGGAACAGCAACGGGTGCTGACCCGGGTGCATGCCGCGGTCCTCGGCGATCAGGTCGACGTCCTCGATGATGAGCATCGCGGGCTGCAGCGCCCGGGCGACGGAGCACGCCTCTGCGATCAGGTGCAGCGCGTTGCCGGTCAGCTGGAGCACGGTGGTGCCGGTCAGGCTGCTGGTCAGGTAGCGGACGGTGTGCGTCTTCCCCACGCCGGGCGGGCCGTAGAGCAGCAGGCCCCGCTTGAGGTGCTGACCGGCGGCGAGCAGGCGCTCCTTGTGGCGGGCCACCTCCACCACCTGCCGGCGGACCTCCGCCAGCGTCTCCGGTGCGAGGACCAGCTGGTCGGCGGTCATGACCGGGCGGCGGTGGAACTGCAGCAGGGTCCGGCCGTGGCCGAAGACCTCCTGCCCGAAGGACAGGACCTGCCCCCGGAAGACGTTGTGCTCGAGGCTGGCCGCCCGGATCTCGGCGGCGGCCGCGGCCGCCGCCTCGGGGTCGGTGCTGACGATCTGCACCGACACCATGTCCTGGCCCATCTCGGGCGCGGAGCCCCGCAGCAGGACCGCCGTCCGCTCGCCGCCCTCGGTGACCAGGTAGATGCCGCAGCGGACGCACGGGCGGACCTCGCCGTCGGGGCCGCTGGCGAGGTTGACGCTGGCCGGGTTGCCGGGCCGCAGCCCGTAGTGGTCGTTCCCGCCGGCGGAGAGGAGATCGCCGATGCCGAACACGACGTGCTGGAACCCCGCGACGCCGACGAGGCGCCAGGTCCGGCCGGCCAGCCACGCGTCCAGCCCGGCCTGCACGTTGACGTGGTCGTAGCCGGGCCAGGTCTCCTCCACCACGTCCAGGTCGCCCGCGTCCCGGCCGAGGTGGTCGGCCAGGATCCCGGACAGCCGGGGCCGCTCCTCCGCCCGCGCGGCGCCGACGACGGCCCGCAGCCCCCGGCGGGCCAGCCGCCCGACGTCCGCGAACTCGGGGCGCAGGTCGCCGTCCGCGGGCACGCCGGCGGAGCCGTCCACCGCTCCGGGATGAGCGCTCCACGCGAATCCGGCCACTGCGTCCTCCTGCTCCGTCGGGAGGCGGACGGTAGCGGAACCGAGCGGGCTCGCGCGCGGCGTTTCAGTCGATCCGGCTGGTCCAGGCGCCCACGTCGCGGCCGGTCGGGGCGAAGACGTCGGCCGCGCGCTCCGGGCGCAGGGCGACGAACAGCCCCTCGGCCTCCGCCAGCGTGGCGCCGGGGTCGTCCTCGGCGACGATCCGGGCGGTCGCGGTGGTGCGCCGCCCCTCGGTGGTCCCGACCTCCGCCGTGGCGACCAGCGGCACCCCCAGCTGCACCGGCCGCCGGTAGGTGACGGTCAGCGTGGCGGTGAGGCCGCCCCGGCCCGCGGCGCGCACCGCCCGCGCCAGCACGTGGTCCAGCAACGTCGCCACGACGCCGCCGTGCACGAGACCGGGCGGCCCCTCGTGCGACTTCCCCAGGGTGACGCGTCCGGTCGCCCGGCCGTCGGGGGTGCTCGAGGCCTCCATGGGCGGCGCGACCGGGTTGCCCGGCCCGTAGACCGGGCTGTACCAGCGCTCACCGGTCTCCGGGTTGTCGACGGTGGCGATGTCGTGCAGTCCCCGGGTCTCCGCCCGCAGCAGGGCGGCCAGCTCCCGCGCCCCCGTGGTGGCCGCCGCGAGGTCGTCGAGGGACACCTCGGTGCGGACGGCGGCGTCGACGAGGTCGCGCAGCGCCGACCCGAGCTCGCCGACCGCCGCGCGCCGGACGTCCCGCTCAGCCACGCTGCATGCCGGCCTCGCGCAGGAGCCCGCCGCCGATGATCACGCGCTGGACCTCGCTGGTGCCCTCGTACAGCCGGAAGAGGCGGGCGTCGCGGTAGAAGCGCTCGACCGGCGTCGTCCGGAGGTACCCCATGCCGCCGTGCACCTGGACCGCCGCGTCGGTCGCCCGGCCGACCATCTCGGTGCAGAACAGCTTGGCCGACGAGGGGCCGATCGACATGTCCTCGCCGCTGTCGTAGCGCTCCGCCACCTCGCGCACCAGCGCGCGGCCGGCGAGCAGCTCGGCGTGCATGTCGGCCAGCAGGCCCTGCACCAGCTGGAACCGGCCGATCGGGGCGCCGCCCTGCTTGGCCGTGGCGGCGTAGGCGACGGACTCGTCGAGCACCCGCTGCGCCATGCCGACGCAGAGCGCCGCGATGTGCAGCCGCCCCCGGGAGAGCACGGTGAGCGCCTTCGAATACCCGCGCCCCTCCTCGCCGATGAGCGCGTCGGCGGGCACGCGGACGTCGTCGAAGAAGACCTCCGCCGTCCACGCGCCGGACTGGCCCATCTTCTTGTCCTTGGGGCCGACGGTGACGCCCGGCGTGGCGGTCTCGACGACGAAGCTGGAGATCCCCCGGCCGCCGCGCTCGTCGGGGTTGCTGCGGGCGAAGACGACGAAGAGGTCGGCCAGCGGCGCGTTGGTGATGTACCGCTTGCTGCCGTTGATGACCCACTCGTCGCCGTCGCGGCGAGCGGTCGTGCGGAGGCCGGCCGGGTCGGAGCCCGCCTCGGCCTCGGTGAGCGCGAAGGAACCGATCAGCTCCCCGGCGGCCAGCCGCGGCAGGTACTTCTTCTTCTGCTCGTCGGTGCCGAACTTGGCGATGACCTGGCCGGCGATGCCGTTGTTGGTGCCGAACAGGGAGCGGAACGCCGGGGTGGTGTAGCCGAACTCGAAGGCCAGCTGCACGTCCTCGGTCATCGTGACGCCGAGACCGCCGTGCTCCTCGGGTAGGGCGTAGCCGAACAGCCCCATGTCGGCGGCCTGGGCCCGGAGGTCGTCGGGGATGCGGTCCTCGTCCTCGATCTGCTCCTCGCGGGGGACGACGGACCCGCGGACCAATTGGCGCACGGCGTCCCGGATCTGGCGGAAGTCAGCAGTGTCCACGCCGGTCATGGTGACGCCCGTCGCTCGACGATGTCCCGCCGGGGTCACGCGACCCTCGGCGTCCCATTCTGTGAACTTCCTGCAATCAATCGGTTGCTCTCCGTTGTGAAGAGGATCCGTCCGACCTAGGCTCGGAGGTGGCCGTCGAACAACTGGTGGCCGACGCATCCGGTCCACGGAGGCATGGTGCCGCAGCTGAACGTCGCTCTCGTCCCCGCTCCCGACCAGGTCGTCCTCCGGCTCACCGGCGACGTCGATCTCTCCACGTCACCCCTGGTCGCCGATGCGCTCGGGCAGGCGGCGGGCCTGGGCACGCCGCAGGTCGTGGTGGATCTCGGCTCCGCGCGGTTCTGGGACTGCTCCGGCCTGCACGAGCTGGTCCGGTTCACGCGGGAGCTGCAGGCCGCCGGGCGGTCGTGCCGCGTCGTGGGCGCCCAGCCGGCCGCGCGGCGGCTCATCGGGATGGCGAACCTGACCGCGGAGCTCCAGCTCGACGTCGTCCGCCCGGCCGCCGCCTTCCGCGGGAACGTCGCCGCCCGGACACCCGGCCGTCGGGTCCGCCGGGCGGCCGCGTCCGTGACCGGCGACCTGGTGGCCGCCGGTCACGCACGCTGAGGCTCACGCCAGGGCGTCCAGCCGGGCCATGTCCTCGGCGGACAGCGTCACCCGGGCCGCACCGAGGTTCTCGGTGAGGTGGTCGACGGACTTCGTGCCGGGGATCGGCAGCACGACCGGGGACTTCTGCAGCAGCCAGGCCAGGGCGACCTGCGACGGCGTGGCGTCCAGCTCGCGGGCGATGTCGGCGACCGGGCTGTCGGGGGCGGCGAGGTCGCCGGTGGCGATCGGGAACCACGGGATGAACGCGATGCCTTCCTCGGTGGCGTAGTCGAGCACGTCCTGGCTCTGCCGGTTGGTCAGGTTGTAGAGGTTCTGGACGCTGACCACGTCGACGATCTCCCGGGCGGCCTTCAGCTCGTCCACGGAGACCTCCGAGACGCCGATGTGACGCACCTTGCCCTGCTCCTGGAGCTCCTTGAACGCGCCGAGCTGGTCGGCCAGCGGCACCTCGGCGTCGATCCGGTGCAGCTGGATGAGGTCGATGCGCTCGAGCTTCAGGTGCCGCAGCGAGAGCTCGACCTGCTGCTTGAGGTACGCCGGGCGGCCGACGGGGGTCCAGATGCCGGGGCCCTGGCGGGTGAGCCCGGCCTTGGTGGCGATGACGAGCTGCTCCGGGTACGGGTGCAGCGCCTCGGCGATGATCTGCTCGCTGATCTCGGGGCCGTAGGAGTCGGCGGTGTCGATGAAGTCGACGCCCTGCTCGACGGCGGCCTGGACGACCCGGACGGCGGCGGCGCGGTCGGCCGGCTCGCCCCAGACGCCGGGTCCGGGGAGCTGCATCGCGCCGTAGCCGAGCCGGTGGACGGGGAGGTCCCCGCCGATGGTGAACGTGTCGCTGATCTGTGCGGTCGTCATGCCCATGGCCAGCACGGGACGACGCGCGGGTGTTCCCGGCGCCGTGTTCGATGGCGGCATGGGTGAGATCGTCGTGGTGCGCCACGGGCAGACCGAGTGGAGCCGGAACGGGCAGCACACCGGCCTGACCGATCTCCCGCTGCTCCCCGACGGGGAGGACGACGGCCGGCGGCTGCGGCCGGTCCTGGCGCAGCGGCACATCACGCACGCCTTCGTCAGCCCGCTCACCCGCGCCCGGCGGACGGCGGAGCTGGCCGGGTTGATGGACGGCGCGGTCGTCACCGAGCTCCAGCCGGACCTGGTCGAGGTGGACTACGGCGGCTACGAGGGCCGGACGACCAAGGAGATCAGCGCCGAGCGGGGCCGCCCGTGGTCGCTGTGGGCCGACGGGACGATCCCCGGCGACACCCCGGGAGAGACCCTCGCGCAGGTCGCGACGCGGGTCGACCGCGTGCTCGCCACCGTCCGTCCGCTGCTCGCCGACGGCGACGTCGCCCTGGTCGCCCACGGCCACGTGCTGCGGATCCTCACCGCCCGGTGGCTGGGCCTCGACCCGGAGGCCGGCGCGCTCTTCCCGCTGGCGACCGGCCGCTACGGCGTCCTCGGCCACGAGCACGACTGGCCGGCCCTCACCGGCTGGAACACCGGCTGCCCCTGATCCAGGAGGTCAGCGCCGGGCCGGCGTGACCGGCTGCCACCGGCCCTCGGCCTCCTCCACCTGCGGCTCCGGCCGCACCGGCCGGCCGAACAGCCACCCCTGCCCCAGATCAGCGCCCAGCGCGGTGACCTCGTCGGCCAGCCGCTCGGTCTCGATGCCCTCCGCGACGACGACGGCACCGAGCTGGTGCGCCAGGTCCGTGACGGCCTTCAGCACGGTGCGGGCGCCGTCGTCGGGCAGCTCCTGCACCAGCGCCTTGTCGAGCTTGACCACTTCGGGTCGCACGGCGGCCAGCAGCGACAGGCTGGACCAGCCGGCGCCGACGTCGTCGAGGGCCACGCGCCAGCCCAGGGACCGGTAGTGGTCGAGGATCGAGACCAGGTGCCCGCGGTCGGCGATCGCGTGCGACTCCACCACCTCGAACACCAGCTGCTCGGGGTCGATCCCGGTGTCGTGCACGACGCGCTCGGTGCTGGCCAGGCACACCTGCGGCCGGAAGATCGACGTCGGGTTGAAGTTGACGTAGAGGTCGTCGTCCCCGAGCCAGGGCACCGCGCCGGTGATCGCCGACTCCCGGCCGATGCGGTCCAGCCGGTGCAGCCAGCCGGCCTGCTCGGCCACGAAGAACAGGTCCCCGCCGCCCACCTCGCGGTTGTCGACGACGCCGCGCAGCAGCGCCTCATGGGCGACGACGGAGCGGTCGGCCAGGGACACGATCGGCTGGTAGACCGACCAGAACTCGGCCTCGGCGAGCACCCCGACCTCGACGGTGACGCCCCGCCGGGCCAGCTCGACGGCGAGCGTCGGCGCGGTCAGCAGGTGCGCGGTCAGCGCCGTCGGCTCGGTCGGCGGGTCGGTGACGACCCGGAGCGCCTCGGTCTCGGCGGCGGTCAGCTCACGGGCCAGCCGCTGGAAGAGGACCTCGAGCCGCCGCCCGCCCCAGTCGTCGAGGACGTCGACCAGCTGCGGTGACGAGCGCACGGTCATGCCCAGGGCCTTGGCCAGGCGCGACACGGTCGGCAGCACGTGACCGATGGAGGTGGCCATCAGGGCGCGGGTAGCGGGCCCCGGGACCTCCCAGTTCTGGCGGCAACCGCAGACACCGCCGCAGATGGTTCCCACCGTCGCAGGATGACTCACGCCCCGGCACGTTCCGGGCAGGCGCGCGGCGCCTCCCGTGCCCGGTCGGGACTGGCACAGCGAACTGACAGCCAAGTTCTGGAACGTTCCTAGCTTTATTGTCTAAGGTCTGGCACATGACCGCCCTCGCAACGCCCAGCATCCCCCGTCCCAGCCGGGGCGGGCGCCCGCGCGACCCCAGCCGTGACGGCGTCATCCGCGCGGCGATCCTGCGGCTGCTCGCCGACGTCGGGTACGGCGCGCTGACGATGGACGCGGTGGCGTCGGAGGCCGGTGTCGGCAAGGCGACCATCTACCGCCGCTGGCGCACCAAGCAGGACCTTGTCGTCGACACGATCTCCGACCTGAACCGGGCCGAGGCCGAGCTGGCCGACACCGGGTCCCTCGAGGGCGACCTGCGGGCGATGATGCACCAGATGGTGTCGATGATCGACGGCCCGACCGGGGCGGCGACGCTCTCCCTGCTGTCGACGATCCCGCACCAGCCGGCGCTGTCGGAGGCCTTCCAGGCCGGGCCGCTCGCCGTGTGGCGGAAGTCCTTCGAGGAGCTGTGGGCGCGGGCCGAGGCACGCGGCGAGATCCGCCCCGGGCTGGCCAACTCGGTGATCGCGGAGACCACGAGCGCCCTGATGGTGCAGCGCTGGCTGCTCACCGGCCGCCCGGTGAACGACGCCTACGCCGACGAGGTGCTGGCCACCGTCGTCATGCCGCTCATCCGCGCCGCCGGCTGACCACGGCGGGCCTCACCAGCCGAGGGTGCCGGGGTCGCCCTTGAAGGGCCCGGTCACCTCGTCCGTGATCCAGCCGCCGTAGAACCCGCCGGCCTGGGGCCGGACCTGCTCGCCGTCGACGGTCGCGCGCTCCACCCGGGACGGGTAGAAGGCGACGGCGCCGCGGAGGTGCTCGTACCCCGGGGTCGGGTCCTCGTACGACCAGCCCACGACCGGGAACCGCCGCCCGTCGACGACGACGTCCCAGTAGGTGGCCGCGCCCTTCCACTCGCACCACGACGACCCGCCGGCCCGCTCCAGGACGCCGTCGGCGACGTCCTCGCGGGGCACGTAGTAGACCGGCGGGTGGCTGGTCTCGCACACGCGGACCGCGCGGACGCTGTCCGCGATCACCCGGCCGCCGAGCTCGACGACGACGTGCCGCGGGGTGACCTCGGCCGACGGCGGCCGGGGGTAGTCCCAGACCGACTCCTGGCCGGGCCCGACGGGGTCGGGTCGGGGGTGCACCGGGTCAGTCGTTGCGGTGCCGGATCCGCTGGACGACGACGAAGGTCACCAGCAGGCCCACGGCGCCGACGGTGGCCATGCCGGCCGGGGTCTGCAGGAAGCGCGCGACGGCGTCCCGGCCCTTGGCCTTGATGCGCGTCGGGCTGGTCCGGTAGGTCAGCTGGTCCAGGGTGGCGGCCAGCGACTCGCGGGCGGCGTCGATCTCCAGCTGGATCTGTCGTGGGTCGCGAGGCACGGGCGACAGCCTGCCAGACGTTCTCCGGCGGGGCGCGCCCGGGAACGGCGGGGACACCCGCGCGGGGTGCTCCTAGACTCCGGGAGCCGAGCGGGAGTGGTGTAACGGCAGCCACGCCAGACTTAGGATCTGGTGCCTTCGGGCGTGGGGGTTCGACTCCCCCCTCCCGCACTCAGGCCAGGTCGATGCGCAGGTCGATCGCGGTCGACGGTGTCTCCGGGTCGTCGTCGTCGACCACGGCGAGCAGGTCCACCTCGCCGCCCCGCACGCGGCGGAGGGCCAGGCCCTCCACCTTGTGCACGTGCCCCTCGACGTCCGGGATCGGCGCCACGGCCACCACCTCCTCGTCGTCGACCAGGGCGAGCGCGGTGGCCACGACGGGCCCGTCGTCGACGGCGTTGGGGGTGTCCTCCGCGGCGGCGCTCAGCAGCACCCGCCCGTCGGGCAGCGACACGGCGTCGGTGACCGCCAGCCCCACGCCGTCGATCTCCCCCAGTTCGTAGGTCCTGGGCCGGCCGAGCGGGACGGCGGTGGCGTCGCCCCGCCGCAGCAGCGCGTCCACGACCGCCCCGAGCGGGACGTCGACGCTCGCGGACGGGACCCCGGCGGCGAGGTTGCCGCGGTTGAACCAGCGCAGCGTGCCGCCGTGCCGGCTCGCGCCCTCCAGGTTGAGGTGCTCCATCGGCAGGCCGAGGGCGGCGGCGACGCGTTCGTAGAGGGGCCTGAGCTCGGCCGGCTCGACGCGGAACCCGTCGTCCGACCGGCGGACCAGGACACCCCGCATCCGCCGCGGAGTGGACCCGGAGCCGAGGACGACGACCGCGGGTCCGCCGTCCACCTCGGCGGGGCAGGCGACCTCGAGGTCCGGCTTCAGGTGCTTGGTGCCCGCCGCCTCGCCGAACCTGTCCAGGCCCTCGACCGGCGGGAGCAGCCGGACCGGGGCCACCCGCTCCTCGTGGAGCCACGCGGCGACGGTCGCGTCGTCCTGCGCCACCAGCCAGCCCGGCCCCAGCGGTGCGATGCCCGACGCGGCGGTCACCGGCGCCCCGTCGTCGAACCGCAGCGCCCTGACGTCGTCGAGGAAGACCCGCACCGGATCCGTGTGCCCACGGGACACCCGCCTCACTCAGGGTTCCGCCCGGCCGACGGGTGCAGCATCCTGCGGCGGTGGGCTTCTACGGACGGCACCTCCGGCCGCGGTTGCACGCGTTCGCGCTGAACGACCGGCTGACCGGCGAGGTCCGCGACCGCGTGTGCGACGGGCTGGCCGGGGACGTCCTGGAGATCGGCTTCGGCGCCGGGCTGAACCTGCCGCACCTGCCGGCCGCGGTCACCGGCGTGTGGGCGGTCGAGCCCTCCGCCACGGCGCTCCGGCTGTCGGCCGAGCGGCAGGCGGCCTCGCCGGTGCCGGTCGTGGTGGCCGGGGACGACGCGCAGTCCCTCGACCTGCCCGACGACCGCTTCGACGCCGCGGTGTGCACCTGGGTCCTCTGCGGCGTCCCGGACGCGCACGCGGCGCTCGCCGAGGTCGCGCGGGTGCTCAAGCCCGGCGCCCGGCTGCACTTCGTGGAGCACGGTGTGTCGCCGGACCCCGACGTCGTCCGCCGGCAGCGGCGCGCCAACCGGCTCAACCGCGCGGTCTCGGGCTGCCTGCTCGACAACGACGTGGCCGCGCTGCTGGCGTCGTCCCCGCTGGCGGTGACGGAGCTCGGCACCGGCTACCACCCGGGCGCGCCCCGGATCTCCGGCTACATGTACGAGGGCCGCGCTCAGGCCTGACCTCACCCCTTCGGGGTGGGACCCTCCCGAAGGCGCTGAGGTCGGGCCGCGCGGCGGCCGACCTCAATTCCATGACCAGCTCTGCCTCGTGGCTGCCCGCCGCCATCGTCCGTGCCGCCGTCGTCACCGCTCCCCCGGCGCAGGACGTGCCGCGGCGCGGACGCCACGCCGCCCCGGAGGTGCCCGGCGAGATCCGCATCGCCACTCCGGACGACCTCAAGCGTTCCGGGCGGCACGCCGAGACCGAGTGGAGCCGCGAGCTGCACGACCCGAAGCGCGACGAGGTGGACTCGCTGTCGTGGCTCGGCTTCCGGGCTGCCCGCCACTGACCCTCAGCGGGGCGCCAGCACCTCGGCCAGCACCGGCACCAGTGCCGCGAAGGCCTGGCCGCGGTGGCTGCGCGCGTCCTTCTCGGCCGGGCTGAGCTCCGCCGAGGTGAGGTCGAGCCCCTCGGGCACGAAGACCGGGTCGTAACCGAACCCGTTGGTGCCGCGCTTCTCGCGGATCACCCGCCCGCGCCAGTGCCGCTCGATCACCCGCTCCGTGCCGTCGGGCGTGACGAGCGCGGCCGCGCAGACGAAGGCCGCCCCCCGCCGCTCGTCGGGCACGTCGGCGACCTGGCCCAGCAGCAGCGCGGTGTTGGCGTCGTCGTCCCCGTGCCGGCCCGACCAGCGGGCCGACAGCACACCCGGCATCCCGTTGAGGGCGTCGACGGCGAGACCGGAGTCGTCGGCCACGGCCGGCAGACCGGTGTAGCGCACCGCCTCGCGCGCCTTGAGCAGCGCGTTCTCCTCGAAGGTCGCGCCCGTCTCGGGCGCCTCGGGGTACTCGGGCACGTCCCGGAGCCCGATCACCTCGACGCCGGGGACGGCGGTCTCCAGCAGCCGCTGCAGCTCGGCCAGCTTCCCCGCGTTGCGGGTGGCCAGGAGCAGACGGGTGGTCATCGCCCGAGCGCGTCGGCCTGCAGCCGGGTCAGCTCCCCGCAGCCGGCGACCGCCAGGTCGAGCAGCGCGTCGAGGGTCTTCCGGTCGAAGACGGCGCCCTCCGCGGTGCCCTGCACCTCCACGAAATTCCCGTCGCCGGTGCAGACCACGTTCATGTCGGTGCCGGCCTTCACGTCCTCCTCGTAGGCGAGGTCGAGCCGCGGCTCGCCGTCGATGACGCCGACGCTGACCGCCGCCACCGACTGCACGATCGCCTTCGGCCGCGCCAGCTTCTTGCGCTCCCCGAGCCAGGAGACGGCGTCGGCGAGGGCGACGTAGGCGCCGGTGATGGCCGCGGTGCGGGTGCCGCCGTCGGCCTGGAGGACGTCGCAGTCGATGGCGATGCTGTTCTCGCCCAGGGCGGCGAGGTCGATGGAGGCGCGCAGCGAGCGGCCGATCAGCCGGCTGATCTCGTGGGTGCGCCCGCCGATGCGGCCCTTCACCGACTCCCGGTCGCTGCGGGTGTGCGTGGCGCGCGGCAGCATCGAGTACTCGGCCGTCACCCAGCCCAGCCCCGAGCCCTTGCGCCAGCGGGGCACGCCCTCCGTGACGCTGGCCGCGCACAGCACGCGGGTCCGGCCGAACTCGACGAGCACGGAACCTTCCGCGTGGTCGAGCCAGTTGCGCGTGATGGTCACCGGACGGAGCTGGTCGGCGCTACGGCCGTCGGGGCGGGTCACATGCTCTCCTCGCTGGCGCTCGTCGTGCGTGCGCCCCTGGGTGCTCTGCCTCGTCGTGACCTCGCGAGCTCGGTCACCGAGCACCCAGGGTAGTTGGGCGCCCCGCCCGGCCCGCCGCCGTGCACCGGCGCCCCGGCACGGCCAGGATCGTCCGCATGCGATCGGAGCTGCGTGCGGTCCGGACCGGAGGCGTCCCCGTGGTGGTGGACCTGACCGACGAGTGCGCCGACTTCGTGCGGCAGGAGACCGACGGTCTCCTGCAGGTCTTCGTGCCGCACGCGACGGCCGGCATCGCCATCCTGGAGACCGGCTCGGGCAGCGACGACGACCTGCTCGCCCAGCTCGACGAGCTGCTGCCCCGGGACGACCGCTGGCGCCACCGGCACGGCTCCCCGGGCCACGGCCGCGACCACGTCCTCCCCGCCTTCGTCCCCCCGCACGCGACGGTTCCCGTGCTCGAGGGCCTGATGCAGCTCGGTACCTGGCAGCGCATCTGCCTGGTGGACACCAACGTGGACAACCACACCCGCCACGTCCGGTTCTCGTTCCTCGCCGGCTGACGAGGCCGACCCGAGCCCCCCTCCCGCAGCGGCACCCGCGCACGGCAGGATGCGGGGCATGAGCGAGTCCGTCTCCGCCCCCGTCCGCCTCTCCCCCGGCGACCCGGCACCGGCCTTCACGCTCCCCGACGCCGACGGGAAGCCGGTGTCCCTGGCCGACTACCGAGGCCGCCGCGTGATCGTCTACTGCTACCCCGCGGCGATGACCCCCGGCTGCACGACGCAGGCCGTCGACTTCACCGCGGCCGCGGGCGACCTCGCGGAGGCCGGGCTCGACATCATCGGGATCTCCCCCGACGAGCCGGACAAGCTGCTGCGGTTCCGCGAGAAGGAGGACCTCGGCATCACGCTGGTCTCCGACACCGAGAAGACCGTGCTCCAGGCCTACGGCGCGTACGGGCCGAAGAAGCTGTACGGCAAGGAGGTCGTCGGCGTGATCCGCTCGACGTTCATCGTCGACGCCGAGGGCCGCATCGAGAAGGCGTCCTACAACGTCAAGGCGACCGGGCACGTCGCGAAGCTCATGCGCGACCTCGGGATCGACTAGGGCTCACGCCCGCCACGTCCCGGGGCGCGGCTGGCACTCCGGGCCGCAGGGGTAGTCGTCGTCCCACGGGAACGTCCCGTCGGCGTGGCTCCACGTGAGCTGGTAGGCGGGCACGGAGTACGCGGCGGGCCGCTCGTAGAAGCGATTGGCGGCCAGCAGCACCTCGCCCGGGTTGGGCAGCGGTTCGACCACGATGCGGCCGCCCCAGTCGGCCCAGGTCAGCAGCTCACCGGCCACCAGGTCGCGACCGTCGGCCACCATGCCGGCCACCCGGCCGAGGATCCCGTGCGCGTTGTCGTGCCCCAGCCCGACGATCACCAGCTCCGGGTGGCCGAGGCCGAACAGGCCGATCGTGTAGCCGAACGCCGGCTCGTCATCGGCGTCACCCGCGCCGACGTACTGCACCGCCCAGCGGTGGGCGCGGATGGTCTGCGCGAGGTGCGCGTCCTCCTGGTCGAGCCAGGCGAGCGTCTGCGGGTCGTGCGTCATGCGGGCAGCGTGCGCCGGAGGACCGACAGAACGCCCCGCCCCGTCGGCGACCTGTGGACGGGCGTCCGCCCTGGGGACGGCGATCAGCCCCCGCCGGCCTCCCGTGCCGCTCGCTTGCGGCGCTTGCCCTCGTGCATCGCCTGCACGCGGGCGATGGGGATGGTGTGCCCCTCCGCGACGAGGTCGGCCGGCAGCCGCTGCGGCTCCGGCAGCGCATCGGCCCACGGGTCGCGGTCGCCGAGCAGACCCGGCGCCGTCGTCACCGTGAAGTCGGCGGGCCGCACGTCGTCGAGGTCGGACCACGCCACCGGGAACGACACCGGCAGACCCGGCCGGATCCGCGGGCTGTACGCCGCGACGATCGTGCCCTGGCCCGAACGCGTCGAGTCGACGAAGACCCGGCCGCCGCGGTCCTCCTTGATGTAGGCCGTCGTGGCCAGCTCCGGGTCCAGGGCGGCGGTCCGCGCGGCCAGGGCGCGCGTCGCTGCGGCGACGTCCTCGAACGGCGACCCCGCGACCGGGACGACGACGTGCAGACCCTTGGAGCCGCTGGTCTTGACCGCACCGGCGAGACCCGATTCGTCGAGCGCCCGCCGGACCAGGCGCGCGGCGGCCACGACGACCGGGAAGTCGGCGCCCTCGGGCGGGTCGAGATCGAGCATCAGGCCGGTGGGCTGGGCCTCGCCGACCCGGAAGAAGGGGACGTGCAGCTCGACGGCCCGCTGGTTGGCCAGCCACAGCAGGGTGCGCCGGTCGTCGCAGAGCACCTGGTGGATCTCGCGGTGCGATCCCTCGGACCACATGGGTGCCGTCCGCACCCAGTCGGGAGCGCCCTTGCTGACGTTGCGCTGCATGAACGGCGCCTGGCCCGGCCGCACCCGCTTCACCGACAGCGGCCGGCCGGCGAGCAGCGGCACGAGCCGGTCGGCCACGGCGTCGGCGTAGTCGACCAGCGCCCGCTTGGTCACCTCGAGCCCGTCGCCCAGCGGCGCGTCGAGGCTGGTCAGCGTGACGCCGTCGCGCTCCTCCTCGGCCACGGGCGTCCTAGACCTCGTACGTCGCGCCGGCGCGCACCAGCTCGGTCTCCGGGAACACGGAGCTCGCCGCGAACAGCTGGCCGATCTCGTCGACCCACGCCGGGATGTGGGTGAGCAGCAGGCGGCCCACGCCGGCCGCGGCCGCGTGCTCCCCCGCCTCGCGGCCGGTCAGGTGCAGGCCCTTCGGCAGGTCGGGGCCCGGCGGGTGGGCCGCCTCGGCCAGCAGGACGTCGGCGCCGCGGGCGAGCTCGACGACCCGCTCGCTGGGGCCCGTGTCGCCGGTGTAGACCAGGGAGCGCCCGTCGGCGGTCAGCCGGATCGCGTAGCACTCGATGGGGTGCGCGGTGCGCGCCAGCGTCACGTCGAACGGGCCGAGCGTGAACGAGCCCGGCCCCACCGGCACGAAGTCGAACACGTCGGTGACGCCCTCCCCGTCGGCGTCGTAGGCGAGGGCGAGCCGCCGCTCCGCGGCGACCGGTGCGTACAGCGGCACGTGCTTCTTCGTCGCTCGGCCCGAGTACCGGTGCCAGACGACGAACGGGGCGACGTCGAGGCAGTGGTCGGCGTGCAGGTGGGAGAGGAAGACCGCGTCGACCGAGTCCGGGTCCGCGACGCCCTGCAGCGCGCCGAACGCCCCGTTGCCCAGGTCGAGCAGCAGGCGGAAGCCGTCCTGCTCGACGAGGTAGCACGAGGCGGCGGACCTCGGTCCGGGCGCGCTGCCCGAGCAGCCGACGACCGTGAGCCTCACGCCGCCTCCCCCCGTCGCATCTCCATGGCGCGGGTCAGGCTAGCGGCCGGTGCTGACGCTCCGCAGATCGCGTGTGACCGACCGGTCCCGGATCACGCCCAGAGCTGGCCCTCCAGCGCGGAGGTCGCCTCCTCGAGCGATCCGGCGTAGGCACCGGTCGACAGGTACTTCCAGCCGCCGTCGCACACGATGAAGACGATGTCGGCGTGCCGGCCCGCGGCGACCTCCTTGTCGGCGATGCCGAGCGCCGCGTGCAGGATCGCGCCGGTCGAGATGCCGGCGAAGATCCCCTCGCGCTCGACGAGCTGCCGCGTGCGGTGGATGGCGTCCTCGGGTCCGACGGAGAAGCGCGAGTCCAGCAGCGAGGCGTCGTAGAGCTCGGGGATGAAGCCCTCGTCGATGTTGCGCAGGCCGTAGACGAGCTCCCCGTAGCGCGGCTCGGCGGCGATCACCTGCACGTCGGGCTTGTGCTCGCGGAGGAACCGGGAGACGCCCATCAGCGTGCCCGTCGTCCCGAGGCCGGCCACGAAGTGGGTGATCGTGGGGAGATCGGCCAGGATCTCCGGACCGGTGCCGTCGTAGTGCGCCTGGGCGTTGGCCGGGTTGCCGTACTGGTACAGCATCACCCAGTCCTCGTGCTCCGCCGCGAGCCCCTTCGCGACGGCGACGGCCTGGTTCGACCCCCCGGCCGCCGGCGAGAAGATGATCTGCGCGCCGTACATCTCGAGCAGCTGCCGGCGCTCCACCGAGGTGTTCTCCGGCATGACGCAGATCAGCTTGTAGCCGCGCTGGCGGGCCACCATCGCGAGCGAGATCCCGGTGTTGCCGCTCGTCGGCTCCAGGATCGTGGCCCCGGGCTGGAGGGAGCCGTCCTTCTCCGCCGCCTCGATCATCGCGATCGCGGCGCGGTCCTTGATCGACCCGGTGGGGTTGTGGTCCTCGAGCTTGGCCCACAGCCGGACGTCAGGGGTCGGCGACAGGTTCGGCAGCCCCACGAGCGGGGTGCCGCCGAGGGAGTCGACGAGGGAGGCGAAGCGGGCCATCAGAGCTCTTCCGTGTCAGGAGGTGCGGGGGCTCAGCCGCCCGCGACCGCCGGGAGGATCGTCACCGAGTCGCCGTCCTTGACCTCGGTGTCCAGCGCGCCGGTGAACCGCACGTCCTCGTCGTTGACGTAGACGTTCACGAAGCGGTGCAGCTTGCCCTCCTCGGTGACGAGGCGGTTCTTCAGGCCGGGGTGCTTGGTGTCCAGGTCGTCGACGAGCGCGCCGAGCGTGGCGCCGCTGCCCTCGACGGTCTTGTTGCCGCCGGTGTGCGTGCGCAGGATGGTGGGGATCCGGACCTCGATGGCCATGGCGTGCGGTTCTCCTTGCGAGCTGGGATGTCAGGGCGCCGCGATGCGGCAGCGTTCGTGCGTCTGATCGGGCCAACGCCCGTCGCCCGCGGCCGATTCCGGGCCGCGGGGGAGATCACGCTTCAGTCGTAGACGACGGTCGTCGGGGTGTGCCCGAACAGGTAGGACTCGACGACCTCGACGTCCTCCTCGCGCACCTCGCCCTCGACGATGCGGAAGCTGCGGAACTCGACCACGTCGTCGACGAGGCCGGTCTGCTCCCCGTGGTGCCGGGTGGAGACCAGCACGTAGTGCGCCTCGGGCTCGGACGCGTAGCTGATGTCGGTCCGCGAGGGGTAGGCCTCGGTGGCCGTGTGCGAGTGGTAGATGACGACCGGGACCTCGTCGCGGTCGTCCATGTCCCGGTACAGCTTCAGCAGGTCCGCGGAGTCGAACTCGTAGAACGTCGGGGACCGCGCCGCGTTGAGCATCGGGATGAACCGTTCGGGGCGATCGCTGCCCTCGGGACCGGCGACGACGCCACAGGCCTCGTCCGGGTGGTCCTCCCGGGCGTGGGCCACGATGGCGTCGTAGGTCGCGCGGTCGATGCGCAGCACGCCTCCAGTCTAGGTGGCGCTGGAACCGCCGCCTGCAGGGCACCGTCCGGAGGCCGCGAGGGGCGGGCGGACGGCGGTCGTCCGTCCGATACGTTGCGTGACGTGCTGGTGAAGCTTCTGGTGGCGGCGGGAGTGCTCGTCCTCCCCGTCCCCGCCCTCGTCCTGGGAGCCCGGGGCCTGCTCAAGCGACCCGGCTACAGCGCCGAGGAGCCGGCCGACCGCGCCTCCTACGTGCTCGTCGTCGCCCTCCGCGCGCTGGTCCTGCTGCTCGTCCTCGCGCTCTCCGCGGTCGTGCTGGTGTCGACCATCGGCGCGGCCGTCGTCGACGTCCAGCTGCACGGCATGGTCTACGTCTTCTTCGGCCTGGACGTCCTGCTCGCGCTGCTCGTCGTCCTCAGCTTCGGCCGGCGCGCGCGGCGACCAGTGCGTCGACGAGTGACCCCTGCAGCGCGGTGAGCCAGTAGTACACGGCCAGCTGCTGGTCCTCGTCGCCGGTGATCTCCTCCGGCGGCTCGGTGTCCTCGCTGATGTCCAGCCGGGTGCCGAGCGCCAGCCGCAGGTCGTTCGTGGTCCGCAGCCAGGAGCCGGCCTGGTCGGCGTCCAGCCGCACCTCTCCTCCGCCGTCCGGCAGGGTGGCCCGGACGGTGGCGAGGTCGTCGGCCTTGCCGCTGCGCAGCGCGCTCTCGGTCAGCTCCCGGTAGTCGGCGGCCAGCTCGACGTCCCCCCGGTGCCCCGGGGGCAGCAGCCGCGCCATGACCGGGTCGCCACCGACGTCGTCCGCGTCGGCCTCCAGCAGCTGCTCGAGCTGGTCGAGCAGCAGGCCGACGATGCCGGCCTCGGCCGGCTCGAGGCGGGCGACGAGGTGACCGCCCTTGGTGCGGAACGGCCTCATGAGTCCCGCTGGAAGCTGGCCCACAGCCCGTAGGCGTGCAGCCGGCTGGTGTCGTGCTCCATGCGCTCCCGGGGACCGGAGCTGACGATCGCCTTGCCCTCGTGGTGGACCTGGAGCATCAGCGACGTGGCCGTCGGCTCGTCGTAGCCGAAGAGCTCCTGCAGCACGAACGTCACGTACGTCATGAGGTTGACGGGGTCGTTCCACACGACGGTGACCCACGGGCGGTCGAGGTCGCCGCGTTCCTCGTCGGTGGTCTCCGGCGTCACCGTCGGAGCGAGAGGTCCGGACACGCACTCCACCTTAGGACGCCGATCTGCCCTGGTCCCCCGCCCCGCCTACGCTCCCCGATCATGGTTGTGGACACCGGGCTGACTCCCCCTCCGGCACCCGCGCTCTTCACCGACAGGTACGAGCTGACGATGGTCGCCGCCGCCCTGGCCGACGGCACCGCCGGGCGCGACTGCGTGTTCGAGGTCTTCGCCCGCCGTCTCCCCCACGGCCGGCGCTACGGCGTCCTCGCCGGCACCGGGCGGCTGCTGGAGGCGCTGCCGTACTTCCGCTTCGGGGACGCCGAGCTGGCCGCGCTGCGGGAGCAGGGGCTGACCGACGCGCGGCTGCTGGACTGGCTGGCCGACTTCCGGTTCTCCGGCGACATCGACGGCTACGCCGAGGGCGACCTCTACTTCCCCGGCTCGCCGGTGCTCACCGTCCGCGCCCCGTTCGCGGAAGGCGTGCTGCTGGAGACCCTCGCCCTCTCGGTCCTCAACCACGACAGCGCCATCGCCTCGGCCGCCGCCCGCATGGTCGCCGCGGCCTGCGAGCGACCCTGCATCGAGATGGGCTCGCGCCGTACCCACGAGGAGGCCGCGGTTGCCGCGGCGCGGGCGGCCTACCTGGTCGGCTTCGCGACCACCTCCAACCTGGAGGCCGGACGCCGCTACTCCGTCCCCACCAGCGGCACCAGCGCGCACGCCTTCACCCTCCTGCACGACGACGAGCGCTCGGCCTTCCAGGCGCAGGTGGCCACCCTCGGGCCCGGGACGACGCTGCTCGTGGACACCTACGACGTCGACCAGGGCATCCGGACGGCGGTCGAGGTGGCCGGGCCCGAGCTGGGCGGTATCCGCCTCGACTCCGGCGACCTGCCCACCCTGGCCACCCACGCCCGCGAGCTGCTCGACTCCCTGGGGGCGACGAGGACCCGCATCGTCGTCACCAGCGACCTGGACGAGTACGCCATCTCCGGTCTCATGGCCGCGCCGGTCGACCGGTACGGGGTCGGCACCTCGCTGGTGACCGGGTCGGGCGCCCCGACGGTGGGGATGGTCTACAAGCTGGTCGAGCGCGACGGCGTCCCGGTGGCGAAGAAGTCCGAGGGCAAGCGCTCGGTCGGTGGCCGCAAGCACGCCGTCCGCCGGCACGACGAGGACGGGATCGCGACGGCCGAGGTGGTCAGCAGCGCGCCGGTCGCGGCCCGGGACGGCGACCGCGACCTCGTGGTCCCCCTGGTGCGGGGCGGGGAGCTCTGCGAGGAGCTCAGCCCAGCCGACGCCCTGGCGCGCGCCCGGCAGCACCACGAGCGGGTCCGCCAGGCGCTCCCGCCGGAGGCCTGGGCCCTGTCCCGCGGCGAGCCGGTGCTGGAGACTGTGTCCTCATGACGCGTGCGCTGATCGTCGTCGACGTCCAGAACGACTTCTGCGAGGGCGGCAGCCTGGCCGTCGCCGGTGGCGCGGCGGTCGCGGCGGCGATCACCGAGCACATGGCGTCCACCGGCTACGACCACGTCGTCGCCACCCGCGACCACCACATCGACCCGGGCTCCCACTTCGCCGAGCAGCCGGACTTCCTCGAGACCTGGCCGGCGCACTGCGTCGTCGGCACCGGCGGGGTGGAGCTGCACGAGGCGCTGGACCGCGGGCCGATCGAGGCGGTGTTCGACAAGGGCGAGTACGCGGCGGCCTACTCCGGGTTCGAGGCGCGCTCCGACGGCGTGCTGCTGGCCGACTGGCTGCGGGAGCGCGGCGTGGACAGCGTCGACGTCGTCGGCATCGCCACCGACCACTGCGTGCGGGCCACCGCGCTCGACGCCGTCGGCAACCACCTGGCCACCCGCGTGCTGCTGCCGCTCACCGCGGGCGTGGCGGAGGGGTCGACCGAGGCCGCGCTGGAGCAGCTCCGCACCGCCGGCGTCGAGCTCGAAGGCGCCGTCCACCGCCCGGTGGGGGGGGGGGGGGGGGGTGGGGGGGGGGGGGGGGGGGGGGGGGGGGGGGGGGGGGGGGGGGGGGGGGGGGGGGCGGGG